>JBCBCD010000013.1:0-20074 GCA_038530915.1 Bacteroidota bacterium | reverse complement strand
ATTTTTATTGGTTGTGTTTTTTTGTTTAAATACCAAAAATTTATACTAAATTTTGTGTGGACTGATCACCTCCCGGGGTGTGTTGATCAGTCCACTCTAATTTTAATACACCAACAAAATAATCACCACCACCACAATCAAAGCAACTGCCTGATAGCGATAGTTGGCATACCAAGGAATTTCCTTGAGAGAGATGCTTTCTTTTCTATATTCTTCTGGTGTCCAAACCAATTGTGCCAATTCACTTTCTGGTTTGTGCTCACCAAACATGCTGAAGATAAAGAGTATCGTACAGCAGATTAAGAAATGCCAGAAAGCAACGTATAAGAAGTTATAGGGCAGAGTAGTCCCTGCTACTTGGAAACCTATTAATATAGCAGTAATGGTAAAACCAACTACTATCGACGCCAGTGCCCCGGTATTATTCGCACGTTTTAAGAATAAGCCCATGACAAATAAAGCTACTATAGGTGGACAGAACCATGCCAAAGTTGATTGTAGGTAATCCCATAGTTTTTCAAAGTTTCCTATCTGCGGTGCCCATAGAATCGCAAGGACCATAACCACAGTTGTGATCACTCGTCCTACCGTCATCAAAGATTGAGAACTTAGGTTGGGTCTAAATTTGGTGACAAAATCCATGGTTATCAAAGTAGATACGGAGTTCAGTCCCGAATCCAAACTCGACATCATAGCGGCTATCAAACCTGCCAATACTAAACCTAGTAAGCCCGGAGGCAACAGATCAAACAACATAGAAGGATAGATCATGTCCATCTCTGTCATATCCGGATACAATACTCTGGCAAATGCACCAGGGAAAATCATGATAAAGAGGATACTCAACTTCAAGAATCCCGCAAACATAGCTCCCCACTGACCTTGTCTGACACTCTTAGCAGCTAAGGTACGTTGAGTGATGTATTGGTTGGTCCCCCAGAAATAAAAGCCAATCAACAATACTCCTGTAAAGACCGAAGGCCAGGGGAGTACCTCGTCATCAATAGGTTTCATCACATCAAAATGAGAAGGTTCTGTGATCGCAGTTACCGCATCCCATCCGCCAATTTCATTATAGGCAAAAACGGTAATCAAAGTAGAACCTAAGATCAAAATGACTGCCTGTACAGCATCTGTATACATTACTGAGCTTAATCCCCCTGCAATGGTATACACCCCTGCGATCAAGGCCAGGCCGACAATAATTTGCCACAAGGCAAAACCCGGAAAAATTAAGTTAATAACCAAACCACCCGCATAAAGCGTAGCTGCTATATCGACTAGAATATTCAGAGTCACCGCAATGAAAGAGGCATATGCTCTAACTATATAGCTGTATCTTTTTTCCAAATATTCAGGAATCGTAAAGATTTTATTTTTCAAATAAAAAGGAAGAAAAAAGACTGCAAAAATAATAAGGATCAATACAGCCATCCATTCGTAACTATAGACTGAAAAACCGTCTTTGTAACCTGCTCCTGCTAAACCCACCAAACTGTTACTCGACATATTCGAGGCAAAAAGAGAAAATCCAATAATTGGCCAGGTCAGGTTTCGGCCTGCTAAGAAGTAATCTTCCGCATCTTTGTGTTTGCTTCCCAGCATAAAACCAAGTGCCATAACGCCTACTAAATAGACGATAATTATGACGATATCGACGGTCGCTAAGTTAAAATCCATGGCTGAAAGTGTTTTTTGTTTATTAATTATAGAATGCTGCTCTTATTTTTTAGTAGATATATTCATTACAATATAATTGCCAACCTTTCGACCCTGACTTACTCCATCTTCAATAGCAGGCATGTAGTGTATGCCACCGTACAACCTACTGATAGCCGCCTCATCAGCTGCTTCCAGAAAAGAAGTGTATGAACGTACTGGTAAACCATATTTTACTTCGACATCATCTTCGTAAGCAAAAGTCTCGCCCAGTAGATCCGTTAGTACGATCGCTGCTGCATTACTGATCACGCTATGACCACTGGTATGTTCAGGGAATGGAGGCGTCTGAAGAATAGGCTTCCAGGTTTCATCAATATGTTCATTAATCACTGTTTCCGGGCGGATCAAGTTAGAGCGGTACTTTTCATCCCAACAGGAAATGAAAGCATCAAATAAAGCTATTGAAGTCATAGTAGCCGTTTCGATGGTTTGCATCATATCATGGCCAGCTGTTTCAGAAGCGATGTTGGCTATTCCCATCCAATGTCCACCAGGTGTTATTTTTTTCGAAGCATACATCATATGCCCGGTTTGATTCATCACATAAGGATTGCAATCCCAAAAACTGGCAATGGCTACATGTTCTTCAGTGGCGTTATTCACCGCATCCATTACTTCTACTGTTTTTTGGTAAAAATCACTTTTCTCATTCATATCATAGGCAGGGGGTGCCGCAGGTTTAAATTGCCCAGCATTTTCCAGTACCATGGTTCTGATATCTCTCCAATGTGGCTCTATCCCTTCCATGTAGGCAGGTGGAGTCGGCTTCCAGGTTCCAGGTTCATCATTGATGTTGTACTTGGGAGAAGAACGAGTTTCTTTGTAATTGTCTTTATCTGCCCATGCCAAGATGTGAGCAGCTACCTGATCACCGTAGGACATTGATTTGCTGATGACAATTTCAGGAACTTTCGCAGCTCTTACATCTGCTAAAAAGGCTTCTCTGTATTCCTCCATTTTTAGTTCTGAAAAAATAAGTGTTTGTCCCACTTGCATAAAAGCAGCTAAGGCAGCCAATTCATATGAAAGATTGACTGTATCCGCTGGTTGAGGTATAGCTCCTAAACCCTGTAACTGATTGGAAAGTAACTGCTGCTTGGTATATTTTTGAGCAAGCGTTTCATAGGCAGCCACACATGGATAAACATATACACGGCTTGCTACTGGTGGTGAAAAAATATCATGAACGATAATGTCCGTTAGTTGATCCAGGCTATTGTGAAACAATTCTGGATTGGACATGGCCTGTTCTATCTTTTCCAACTGCTGTTGCTCATCTATACAACTTGAGCCCACAAGCAATAATAGTACACACATGAAAAAAGATAACTTTCTCATTCTGATCTTCATTTAAAATATTCAGTTAGTCTGTTTATACAATCTTGCCTCCCATGGAAGCAGATCGAAAATAAGATCATTTTCAATATTTTGAACAGCTAACTGAAAGCCAGCCAAATTCAATTCGAATTGGTTGGGTTGGTCACTATGATTTAATACAATATAGAAGTGACCCTCATCATCGATTCTTTCGTATACATATAAATCCTCTGACTCTTGAGCGATCACATTCCAAGTACCATAGACTAATGTTTTATTTTGCTTCCGGAATGCCAGTAGCTTTTGATAGAATGCATAGATGGAGTCTTGCTCCATCAAAGTTTTTTCAGCATTGATCTCATTGTAGTTGGGGTTAACTTTTATCCATGGATTTCCAGTCGAGAAACCTCCATTGACAGTTTTATCCCATTGATAAGGTGTGCGAGCATTGTCACGGCCGTGTTGGTGAACCAGCTTTAAAAAAGCCGGCTCATCCAAACCACGCTCCCTAAATTCTTCAAAGTAATTGTGTGTCTCCGTATCTTGATAATCAGTAATCTTATTAAATGCTACATTGGTCATACCTATTTCTGAGCCTTGGTAGATACTAGGTGTACCCTTCAAGGTTAGGATCATCATTGCCAATAACTTTGCACTCTCTTTACGATAGGCTCCATCATTGCCAAAACGAGAAACCAAACGCGGAAAGTCGTGGTTATCCAGGAAGATACTCACCCAGCCAGACTCACCCATAGCATCATACCATTCTTGAAAAATGCGTTTAATATCTTTCCAGTCATAGTGTACCGGGTCAAACTTTCCTAAAGGCCCATGACCTAAAAACATGTGGTCCAAATGAAAAATCATGTTTAGCTCTCCTCTGTCGTGTCCTACATAATCAATCCCGACTTTTGAGTTTATGCCCGGTCCTTCTCCAACCGTCATAACATCATAATGCTTGATGACCTTTTCATACATTTCATTGATGTACTCGTGCACTCTGGGCCCGTTAGAGTAGACCTTTTCAATGACCTCATTGAGGTGTTCCAAATGCGTATCTTCAAATCCCAATCTTTTAGAAATTAATGGGATGACATCCATTCTAAAACCATCTACGCCTTTGTCCAACCAAAACCGAAGCATATCATAAATGGCTTCTCTCACCTTCGGGTTTTCCCAGTTGAGATCAGGCTGTCTTTTCGTGAACAAGTGCAAGAAGTATTCATCAGTATGCTCGTCGTATTCCCAGACACTTCCACCAAAAAATGAGCGCCAATTATTAGGTGGCCCACCATTTTTACCGGGCTTCCAGTGGTAAAAGTCTCGGTAAGGATTGTCTTTTGAGGATCTCGATTGTTGAAACCATTCATGTTCATCACTGGTGTGATTCGCTACTAAATCCATCACCAGGCGCATCCCTTTTTGATGGACCAAAGAGAGCATCTCATCAAAATCATCCATCGTTCCGTATTCAGGATTGATTTCATAATAATTGCTTACGTCATACCCAAAATCATCATTTGGAGATCTGTAAACAGGAGATAACCAGATGATATCTACACCCAGGTTTTTGATATAATCCAGTTTTGAGATGATCCCTGGAATGTCACCAATTCCATCACCATTGCTATCCATAAAGCTACGAGGATAGATCTGGTAAATCACCTCTTCTTTCCACCATTTTTTATTTGAAGCAAAAGTGAGGTCTTCCATTGAGTTACTAATGTTTGTGTTGTTGTTTTTCATCTTACTCGGCTTGCGATTAAAGGGCAAATGTGTTATTCTTTTGTAAGGTACGTTTTCAACGCCAGATAGACTCCATTACTCCATCCAAAGCCATCCTGTACGGGATATTCCCCACCACCAGCCTCCAGGCTAATGTCTTCTACATTGTATTTTTCTACAAACTTACCTGTGTTTTTATATACTTTTTCGTTAAGCGTTACCCATCTTTGGGCGATATCTTTTGCCAGTTCCTTATGGCCATAGTTATCTAATCCAATAATGGTCATCCATTGTAAAGGTGCCCATCCATTGGGTGCATCCCATTGCTGGCCCGTATCATTGAGCGTTGTAATTACTCCGCCTGGTTTCAGCATATTTTCTTTAATAAATTGTGCCACCTGATCGGCCTGCTCTTGACTGACCATTTTGAAAAACAGTGGATACATCATAGCTAATGATTTTACACCCATTTGCTTTTTCGTTACCCAGTTGTAATCTTCATAAGTCCCATCTTCATTCCAGCACCATTCACTAATGAAGCGCTTGCGGGCATTCATTCTTGCTTGCAATTCTTTAGAAAAATCTGAGTCAACTGGCTCGATGGAAAGCAAAATTTCTTCGAAGCCATACAATAATGCATTGAGATCAACAGGAAGAATATCCGTTGTTTCTATAGTAGACATGTTTTGACCATCAGCAAACCACCTTGAACTGTAGTCCCAACCTGATTCTGCCCCTGACCTAAGATCCCGGTACATTTTTTCTCCTCCATCATTTTCCTCCACCAACTCAAAATCTTCTCGGTAAGATTCTTGCCTCGCGTCATTTCCACGATCATAATAGCGGTTGAGTATCCCTAAGCGAGTGATGACTGTATGTTCATAGACATCTTCACCTTCAGACCTACTCATCCAGAATGTATATTCCTTTCGAAGAGACGCTGCATATTTTAAAAGCATGTCTGTTCCTCTTTCATCTGAATACAAACTTACCATCTGAGCGAAAAATGGAGGCTGAGAACGCGTTTTGTAATACACTCTATTCCCATTCGGAATATGACCAATCGTATCTATCAAATAGGCAAAATTATCTAAGATGTTTTCAACCAATTCATATTCTTCACTCTCCATCAAACCCAACATAGTGAAATAGCTATCCCAATAATATACTTCTCTGAATCTTCCACCTGGTACGATGTATTCATAAGGTAGTGGTATCAAAGTACTGCCTTCAACTACTTTATCTGCAGGTCGTGTTAAAACCGGCCATAAGGATTCAACATGTTCAACTGCTGTCTTAGAAGTATCCGACTGGAAATTGGAGGAGATGGAAAGTGGTATATCAAAGTTCTCCATTATGAATGCTTTGAAATCACCTGCATTGTCTAATCCTGCTTGTAAGGAACGTTGTTCATACAATAAATTGATTGAATCAACCGATCGTTTGGGTGTTGCATCCACAAACGTCTTCCCATCCTGGAAAACCTTTTCCAATTGCACTCTTTCAAACAGGTCTGGATAAAGTTCATCTGGCGTTGCCAGTGGATCCAGTACTGTTTTTTGTTCTTCAACTATTGAAGTACAGCCTAGAAGGAATATCAGAAAAAGAAGGTTTATATATTTCATAGCTTATTGATTGCTTACAGTAAAAGTTTTTTCATCTCTTCCCACGCCTGTAATAGTAATTTTCTTCCAGGAAGCAGGAATGGTCGATTTAAATTGTTCGATGCCATTTTCCGTAAAGTCTAAACCTCCAAAACCAGACAAAACAGCTTGTAACATCCCTCCGGCACCTGTGGCGAAATAAGGATTATTGCCACCTGCAGCTTCAGAAATCACTCCAAAAGGAGGCACTTCATTTCTCTTGTAACTATAGGCGAATACTTCGGCTGCTTTCTTCGTATCCCCAATCTTATTGTATAATATACTGATGATGGCAGAGCCCATCGCAGGTCCCGAAGGGGACATGATGGGCTCGTAATACATCAGATCTCTCTTAATTTGTGCCTTATCAGTCACCATCCCTAGAGGGTGGGCCAATAAGTTGACGTCCGCTTGTTTGATTTCTTCTCCTTTGAAAGTTGCATGTTCTTTAATCACCCCATTTTCAAACTTTAGGATAGGAATATTCTCTGCTACATGACTCCAATCAGGATTAGGTTTTTTACCTAAACTCTCTGCAGCTTTGGTTGCATATTGTAAGGAAAGAATCGCTACTGCATTCGTAAAAGCATTGTTATCTACATTCTCTGCCCACTCATCAGCAGCTACCACATTATTGATGTTATATTTCCCGGGGCCGTTTCGCTCTACTCGGCTGGTCCAAAAGTCGGCCACTTCTTTAATTACCGGATAGCCTCTTTCTTCCAACCATTCTTTGTCTTGTGTTACTTCGTAATATTTCCAGAAGGCCCAGGCAATACAACCTGAAATATGTTGCTCAAAAGGCCCCGTCAATGCCCATACCGGAGTGTCTTCAGAACCATCTTCTGCTGATTCCCAAGGGAACATTGCACCTTTATAGCCATGAGCAAAGGCATTCTGCTTAGCAGCCTCTAACCTTTCGAATCGGTATTCCAAAAGAGATTTTGCAATATCAGGTTGCATCATCAATAGTGGCGGGTACATCCACATTTCTGTATCCCAGAAAACATGGCCATTGTAGCCTAGTCCTGAGAGTCCCATTGGTGAAAGGGAAAAAGATGTACCTGCCCTTGCGAACGAGTACAAGTGATAAAGCGCAAAACGGATATCGCGTGTCACATCGATATCACCTTCTATAGTTATATTTGATTGCCACAGTTCTTTCCATGCAGCTTTGTGTCTTTGCAATAAGCGTTCTTTTCCTTCTAAAGCTGCATAAATACTAAGACGTTCTGCTTCATTGTGTGGGTCTTCATATTGTACAGAGGAACAAGTAGATGCTACAACGACAAAGGAATAGGACTCACCTGTTTTAAGTTTTTTATGAAACTTAGTTAGGTGCATATTGTAATCCCAGTCCTCATGAATGAGTACAGGCTCATCACCATGCTCTTCTTCAAAAATAAAACTATTGGACGCAGCAACTTTGATCCTCCCAGAAGGACTCAACCCAACTGAAGTCATGAGAGGAATTTTAACGTGAGGACGGTCTATTTCTGAATAATAATTTCTTACATCGTTTAAGTGATTAGGAGCTTCTATAACCGACATGGGTGTGATCTTGATGTCTTCTTTTGCCGTAATCTCCACAACTATCATTGCTGTGTAAGGTAAATGGCGCAATGCCATCATAGTGGTTTTTACACTAGCTTGGCTCCCTACGTCAAAGGTAGTTTCTAGTGCAGCTTCTTCCATATTTAGTTTCTGCTGATAGTTCTGAATATTTTGCTGAGCGATTCTCCTGCCATTTATGTCAAGGTTCATATTGACATGATTAAAGGTTTTTAGGATATTAGAAACCCTACCCCTCTGATAATAATCATAAGTACCATTGAGTACGACATCTTGGACGCGCATAGGTTCAGGTGATGAAACAATACCAACAACACCATTTGCCACTGTTACCCCAAAATAATTATTAGGATCAATATCATCAGCAACTACTTCCCAAGCTGATTGAGAAATACAGCAAGTAGAAATACATACTGCCAGAATAAAAGATAGTTTCAGTTTCATACGCTATGTTTTTAGTCCGCTATATTAGTATTGATAAAGTTGTGGTTTATCATTATTGATCAATGCCATGATATGTGCTTTGCCATTGAAATTAACCCGCTTAATTTCACGGATTACTCCTTTAAAGTTAAGTCCGGCAGCTGCTCCTTCTACCACTTTAAATTTCCCGTTCTGATCATTGATCAATACCTTACCTCTGCATGCATCCAAAGATGAAAATTGAGGAAGCAAGTATTCATTATTTCCTCCCACAATAAAATCATCAAAGCCATCTTGATTGATGTCTATAGGTAGAATCGAATTGACACAAGACAATTGAGTCTCAATGTTTAAAGGCTCCACCCTAAAGTTTCCACTTCCATCATTATACGCTACAGCAGAACTCAAAAAGTTGACTTTTTTTACTGCTGCGCTCGCTACTTTATCGGCAGAAAACAAATCACTAATGCTCTTATTCGCATATTCACTATGCAGCAGGTTTTCCTTTTTCAGGCTTGGAATTTGATCTACTAAATCTCGTTTTACAATGACTGGATAGTCTTTATCTCCTCGCCTGTAGGTTATTATTTTTTCTAAAGAGCCGTTGTCATCAAAGTCATTGATCCAGATGAATAAGGGAGTCTGGTTACTGGCTTTCAAGTAAAAGTTTTCGCCCATATTACCCAGCAATAGATCCTGATCACCATCATTGTCTATATCAGATGACACAATAGATTGCCACCAGCCTGAGTAATTGTCTAATTCCGTATTAATGATGCTAAACTTTCCTTCCTCATATGATAGTACTTTAGGTGCCATCCATTCGCCTACTAAAATCAGTTCTTTGCCTTCCTGAGGAAGAACATCCGCCCATACTGCATCCGTTATCATACCTGCCAGTGATAATTCGGAAAGGACACTTTGTGTGACATCACTAAAATAACCATTCCCGGAATTGGCATAGATATAGCTTCCCGGACTCACGCCATATTCACCAGGAACGGATCGCATACCTACAAAGAGATCCAAATCTCCATCTTGGTCTATGTCAAATGGTTTTGCACAAGAAGTATTCAAAGCAATAGGCGGTAACGCATTGAAGTTAATTTCAAACGTCCCGCCATTGTTTACATAAATTCTATCTCTAAAAGCTCGTTTTATGAAAGTTCTGTTGTTGCCACCGCTAGTAACCAATAAGTCTAAATCATCATCTCCATCACAATCAAAAAATACGGCATGGGTGTCTTCAAAAGCTTTGAAACGTTCAAAGTAATCTGCCTGATGTTTTACATATCCATTGCCTGTATTTTTGTATAGTACGGGAGCCTGATCAGCTGCTCCTCCTATGTATAAATCCTCCAAGCCATCATTGTTGAAATCACCCACTGCTGCACAGGGACCTTCTTTTGAAAGTTCGGTCGGTATATTTCGCTCATAGTAGAAGTCAATGTAATCATCTTCAACATGAGCTTGTAAGTCATGATCGACCATTTCAAAGAGAGGATCAATTCCTTTATCAGAAAGTGTAGCAACAAGCCCCTGTGTTGAAAAAACCAGCTCATGTGTTTCATTGATAGCTAAGTCTTGGAAAGTTTGTAGCTGACCATTGGGCCATATCACCTGCAAAGAATCTATATTTTTTGCCTCTCCTAAGCCAAAGATCATCTTGTAATCTATAGATGATTGAAAGCCTCTAGATGGCACTTGTTCTTTGGTTAAAATCTTGTCTTCTACAAATACTTTGACCTTGGCCCCAACCGCTTTAGGGTTAGGATTGACAAAAGATAAGTTAATTGCTAAATGGTTATTCTGTGTGTTATTTTTATAAACCTGAGCCAGCTGATTGACATTGTTGATCACCAAATCCAAGTCACCATCGTTGTCTAAATCTCCATAAGCTGCACCATTGGAAAAAGTAGGTGTATTGATACCGGCCTGAAGTCCAAAATCTTCAAATTTTAGTCCATCTTGGTTTTTGAAAAACTTATTCAAAACCGGCTGAGAAGGCATTTTTTCAATGATGGAATTGACCTGCTCCTTATTGCCTGTAAGTACCATTTCCTGGATAACGTCATTGGCAAAAAAGTCTATGAAATCCTGGTCGATTACATCATTAAGAATGCCATTACAAACAAAAATATCATTGTAGCCATCATTATCAGCATCAAAAAGCAATGCTCCCCAACTCCAATCAGAAGCAGCGACTCCTGAATAAAAAGCTATTTCCTGGAAGTTGCCATCGCCGTCATTAAGCTGCAAGGTGTTGTGCATAAACTGGTTGTAAAAGCCATTTTTTACTTTAAGTTTTCTGATATTGATGTTGTCAAAGGTCGTAGTTGTCTTTAATCGATAGTCGTCATCAGGTAGCATATCGGTGACAAAAATTTCCAGATTGCCATCATTATTAATATCTGCCATATCGGCTCCCATAGAAGAATGGGAGAGGTGCCTAATGCGGTCTTCTAATTCTTCTTCGAAAGTTCCATCTCCTTGATTGATGTACAGGTAATCGCGTTCAAAGAAATCATTGGAAACATAAATGTCTAGTAAACCATCAGAATTGACATCCCCAACAGTAGTTCCCAAGCCAAAACCTATCAAGCTGCCTAATATTCCAGCCTGTTCACTCACATCTACGAATAGACCATCATCGTTTCTCAATAATTTATCTCCTCCTCCTTTCAAAAAGTCAGCAACAGGCCAATCTTTCGCTCTTAAATTTCTTTTATTACTGTAGTTAAGGGTGTTAACCGGAATAAAGCTATTATTTAAAATGTAAGCATCTAAATCACCATCTTCGTCATAATCAAAAAAGGCAGTATGAGTTGTATAGTCATTCAATGCTAGTCCATACTTTTCTGCTTCGTCTGTAAAAGTTAAATCTCCCTGATTGATGAATAAGCTATTTTTCTGGTCGGTCCCTTCCTGATAACCAGCATTACAAACATAGATATCCAAAAGACCATCAGCATTGATATCAATCATGGTAACTCCGGTACTCCATTTTTCATTCAAGCCTATACCTGCCTTTGCCGAAATATCTTCAAATTGAAAGTCTCCTTTGTTCAAATAGAGCTTGTTTTCCCCTAAATTGGCGGTGAAGAATACATCAGATAATCCATCATTATTGATATCACCTATGGCCACACCACCACCATTGTAGAAGTTGCGATAGCTAAAAATGTTGAAGTCTTCAGAATTGCTAATGTTGTTGATAAAATCAATGCCTGTATTTTTTGAGGACAGCTCATAAAATAGTGTATCGACTTGATTGTTTTCTTCCTTATTACAAGAAAACATCAACATCAAACAAGCAAAAATATATAATGAAAATTTATTCATATTCAATTTTATCATTATTCAATAATCACAGCTTCCAGCTTTTCATTGTTTTGGGCAAAAAGTAGAGCTGTAGCCTGATTAATCTTAATGGTTTTTATTTGACTAACCTGACCAGTAATAGCCATTTCTGAAAAATTCATATACAGGTACGTACCATCTCCTTTATTAATCAATACAGAACCATTTTCACTATCGTACCTTCCCATTTGCACATTGCAATAATGATAATTGCCCCCGGGAAGGATGTCCAATTGATCATCACCATTTACATCTATTGCAATCGCTGTATTGTAGGTCGTAAATTGAGCTTCCATAGGCAAGTCAGCTACTTCAAAACTTCCATCTCCTTGATTGATGAACAAGGTATTTGCCAGCCAATCGGCCTCAAAGATGACTGAGCTATTCATTTTCTCAGTTCCCATTAATTCACTAATGCTGGCTTTAGCAAAATCTTTGGCATAAAGGAATTTTTTCTTTAGTAGTGGAATCTGCTTTTGAAGTTCTCCCATATTGTTGAAAGGAATTTCTCTACCTGCTAAATAGTAAGTCAGTATTTGTTCTTTGACACCATTGTCATCAAAGTCGTTGTAGTACATGCGTAATGGTTGCTGCTGACTGGCTTTCAACCTGGCATTCAAGCCGAGGTTACCCGCAAAAACATCCCAATCACCATCACCATCAAAATCTGCAATGGTAATGTCATTCCACCAACCTTTTTTATCACTGATCTCAGCTTTTTCAAACTTATTCCCTCTATTGTAAAGGAGGGTGAGTGTACCCCATTCTAAGGCAAGGATCAAGTCTTGCTTACCATCTTGATCAAAGTCTATCCATTCTGCATCTTTTACAAAACCAATATTAGGCAATTCAGCCAACCAGGATTCAGTGACTTCCCTAAAGTTACCTTTGCCATCGTTTTCTAATAGGTAGCTCTTAGGTATCTCGCCATAATTCCAGGGCGTAGCTCTACCACCAAAAAACACATCTACATCACCATCGCCATCCATATCTTCTACTCTCACACATGAAGCAGTAGTATTTACCCCTTTAAATGCTTCTTCGTCCTTTTTTAAAAATCCATTCTCATTTCTGTACAATAAAGGTTGAGTGTATTCGCTATTCAGTCGATATTCGTTCCCTCCGGTAGCGATGAGCAGATCCAAATCATCATCACCATCTACATCAGAAAAAATGGCATCAATTTCTTCATAAATCGTATCCTTATCTATTCCCTTCAAGTTTGTTTTTTCGAAAGAACCATCTTGTCTTTGTAAAAATAAGCCGTTGCGTTTCCTTTTTGAAGAACCAATAAAAACATCCTCTAAGCCATCGTTATTGATATCACCGACAGCTAAAGCAGGTCCTTCAGCCGAGGTACTAAAAGGAATCAGTGGTTCTCTATTAAACTCTACAAAAGAATTTTCCTGATGTTGAAAATCAATTCCTAATTGATCCGTAATATTTTTAACCGTAAGCTTGGTGGTAGCACTGAACACTTCCTGCTTAGGTGCGAGCTCTTGGTATTCAAATACGATCTCTTCCTGATTGTAAGTTTGCATTGCACTGCTTCGGTCAGGCCATATGATACGTACAGAATCCAGGTCCTGAGCAGGTACTAAAATCTGATTCAACATAGAAGATTGGAAGCCACGGGTTGGAAAGTAGTGGAAATGTTGTACCATATTTGGATAGTAGGCCATCACTCTAGTGCCGATGGCTTGCTTGTTTTTTTCAGGTCCTTTTAATACTATTTTAACGCTGTTGATATTTTCAGATTTGTTCTCATACAGGAAGGCCTTTTGGTCAATATTGTTACAAACCAGATCGTAATCTCCATCATTATCAAAGTCGGCATAAGCAGCACTATTGGAGTAGCTCAGTTGATGCTTGCCAATTTGATCCTTCATGTCTGAAAAAACCATAGCTGCAGAACCTTTGTAAAACTTATTATGCAGCTTGATTTCAGGAATTCTTTCTAGTGCCGCTAAATCCTGTTCGGCCATATCATTAAACTTGATTTTATACTTCAAGTCATCACCTGATAAATAATTGATGTAATCCAGGTCATTCATTCTTTTCGGAATCCCATTAGAGATGAAAAGATCCTTGTGACCATCCATATCAAAATCAAAGAATAGTGGAGTCCATGACCAATCTGTTGCCTCTATTCCTGCATAAGCTCCTATTTCTTTGAAATGATCACCTCCTTGATTGACTTGGAGTGCATTTCTGGAATACTGATAGCCGTAACCAAAACCTAATTTGAAATTAAAAATATCCAATGCATTCTCTCCGTCAGAACTTTTAAGAATGTATGGATCTTCCGGAAGCATATCCAATGAAATGATATCCTGATAACCATCATTGTTGACATCAGCTATATCTACTCCCATAGAAAAGCGACTGGTATGCTTGATTTGCTCCAACAAGACATCCTTGAATGTGCCGTCCTTTTGATTGATATACAGGTAATCATTTTCGTGAAAATCATTACCTACATACAAGTCAGGATAGCCATCATTATTAACGTCGCCAAATGCCAAACCTAAGCCATAACCAATTGCACTACTATGTATGCCAGATTCCCGAGTCACATCTGTAAAAGTCTCCCCATCGTTTCTGTACAATCGATCTCCGGATTCATCGTGATAAGTGTTTAGAAAATCTTCTTTTTTCCCAAAAGTACCATTGAAGTGTAGAGAGTGATTCATCAAAAAAAGATCCAAATCTCCATCCAAATCATAATCAAAAAAGCCAGCTTGCGTACTAAGTCCACTAAAATCTAAGCCATACGCTGCTGATTTTTCTTCGTAATGCGGTATTTGGTTTTCATCTATATGTGTACAGATGTACAACTTATTTGTGCAGTCTAATTCTCTATGGGTACAAACCTGAGAAAGGTAAATGTCTAATAATCCATCACCATTGACGTCTACTACAGCTACACCATTGGTCCAGCTGTTGGCTCCTCCATCAATCTTGGTGACATCACTTATGTTCTTAAACTTTAAATCTCCTTGATTAAGATAGACTTGCTCTTCTTCCAAGTTGGATGAAAAAACGATATCTGTCCAGCCATCATTATTTAAATCTCCAACTCCTGTACCGCCACCATTGTAATAGTACATGTAATTGAATATGTTGAGGTCTAAATCAACATTGAGTTTGTTTGAAAAAGTAATCCCGGATTTTGAGCTGGGTACCAATACAAATACATCATCACCGCTGTTATCATTAGAACAGCCGGTAAACAGTAGACAAAGTGCAATACTTAAAGCAACATATCTCATAGCAAGACACATCCGTATTTTAAGTTTTAAACCAATTATGTTGAAAAGTTTAGAGGGTTAGATGTTTAGTTTTTACACACTTTTGCCATTGGTAAAGTGTGTTTATAACTGATATTATAGGTTATGAGATTTCAAAAGTTTCTAAACCTATAAATATCTAACCTTATCAAGATCAATCAGATGCATATATTAACGGCTTAAAAAGCAGTGAAAGCTGAGCTTTTTAGCTTTTTAAGCCGCTAAATGATGGCTGGTAAAAGATTGATGATCTCTTCACCAGCCCAAAGTAGTAGTTCTCTATTTATTTCATATCAAATTAACCCATTGACTAGTAGCCAGGATTCTGAGTCAAGTTTGGATTAGATGCCAATGAACCTGCAGGAATTGGGAACAACAAACGCTCTTCACCAGAAGCTGATTTCTCTTGCCAAGCATCAAGGAACTTACCAAATCTCAACAAGTCTGTTCTTCTGTGATTTTCCCAGAACAATTCACGTCCTCTTTCAGCCAATAAAACATCCAAATCGATAGCATTCAAGCTGGTTGCACCTCTTGAAGTACGTATATCATTAACAATGCTCAATGCCGTTGCATTATCACCAGTACGCAAAGCAGCTTCAGCCTTCATCAATAATACATCTGCATAGCGGTAGTATACAAAATCATTATTTGCATTATCACCATTGTTGTAATCTATTGGATACTTGATAACACGGATACCAGTTATCTCAAGATCGCTACCACTTTCGATTATGGATACTTCTCTTGTGAAAGATAATGGCTGATTGTTTCTATCTTGCAATGCATTGCCATCTTGGTCAAATTGTTGACCAACCAAGAAGCCTGCATTAATACCCCCAACATCTGTAATTCCAGTGTAAGGACCACCTAGTCTTGTATCGTCGGCCTCAAATGCATCGTAGTAGTCACTTAAGGTAGCAAAACCATTCCAACCTGATGGCTGTTGATTGTAGTGTAATGTACTGAACCATCTAGATCTCACCTCGCCAGATAATGTTCCACCAATATTTTCACCTGTCCAAATGTTTTCGGTTGAAATTTGATCATTATTTGGTGCAAAATTATCGAAGTAGTTAGTAGCTAAAGCATACTTACCAGTGTTGATGATTTCATCAGCCAAAGCTATTACCGCATTCATATCAGCTGCATCGAAAGAAGGATTAGCTCTGTTTAGATACATTCCTCTATTCAATAATAACTTCATTCTCAAAACCTTAGCACCATCCTGATTTGCCCTGTAATTAGGCCCATCAGGTAAATCATTCATGATCGCATCAAGTTCACTAAGGATCAAAGCAATAGCTTCTTCCGAAGTCAAGACTTCCGCATCTTCCAATAAGCTGGAACCTTCCTCTCTGAAAGCTACTTGTCCCCAACCGTCCAATACAGCATTGACAGCCATAGCTCTTAAAAGTCTGGCTTCAGCAGCTTCTTGAGCAGTAGGGTTGAATTGTAATAAGTTAGTAGTAGCAAATACTACTTGAAGCAATTCTGTATAGGTAGCAGCCAAAAAATCATGGTCAGGGTTCCAAGTGTGCGCATGGAGTGATCTCCAAATACCATTGTCATCCCAGTCACCACCTCTTGTAGGGCCAATAACCCCATCACCTGTGTGTTCTTGTGCTGCAAAAAGCCTCTCGTGATGCTGGAAAGGCATTCTCATTGCATTGTAAGCACCCACCAATAGCGCTGATGCTTCTGGGTCTTGCGTGTCTGAAAGATCTTCTCTCAATTCTTCTTCAAGATCTGTACAGCTCGCAAAAGCAAATACTATGATTAATAAATAAAATAAGTTTTTCATTGTTTTTAATTATTTAGAAGTTTGCACTTACACCAAATAAAATAGTTCTAGCAGATGGATACGGAATGTATTCGATACCATTTGAAGGTACACCATTACGTAAATTAACCGTATTGACCTCAGGATCGAATCCCGTATAATCTGTAATTACAAATAGGTTTTGTCCAGTCAAAGAAAATGTGATATCCTTAACACTACCTATACTACCTAAACTATATGAAAGGGTAGCATTTGATAACTTGACAAAATCACCGTCTTCAAGGAACCTTGAAGAAGATGTAATCGGGTTTGCTCTACTCTCTAGAACGGATCCTCCTAATAGAGCAGCATCAACGTTTCTCGTTCCTAAATTACTAATTGGAATAACAGACATTGCTGTGTTGTTGTACAATTGGTGACCAAAAGCACCATTAAAGTTGGCACTGAAAGACCATTGTCCAGAAGTGATTCCCAAAGTAAATCCAGCAATGATATCTGCATTAGGGTCAAACTCAGTCAAAACAGGATCACCATTGTTTCCAAATACGTTGGTTCCATTATCGTCTAGCCCTTGGAAATCCCTAACAAAATAAGTATTTAGAGAGCTTCCATTTACGTGTTTTTGCACGAAAGCACCTGAAGAACCTTGTCCAAATAAGTTACCTGTAAGAATGTCTGGTCCATCGTAATTTCTAAATTCATTGGTCAGGAATGCTAAGTTAAGTGCGATATTTAAACCAAAGTTTTCCTTTTCAATAAGGTAAGCATTCAAACCTAGCTCCACACCTGAATTTACCAATTCACCATCGATATTTCTCCAAGCACGTATTGGTGGTCCTGGTTCCTGCACAAATGGATCAAGTAATAAGTTATCAGTCACTCTATTGTAATATTCAAGAGTACCAGTTACTCTATAATCGAGTAACGAGAAATCTATTCCAATATTCAAAGTAGTTGATTGTTCCCATTGTAGATCAGGATTACCAATATTTTCCTGAGAAACACCAGTTACGGGGTCAAGAGCAAAACGGTCAGTAGAAGCACCGGCAGGAAATTCCTGGTTACCAGTAATACCCCAGCCTACTCTTAATTTTAAGTCATCGAAAAGATCACTTCCTGCTAAGAATGCTTCATTTTTAAGGTTCCATGCTGCAGCAAAAGATGGAAATACACCGTAATGCATTATTATCACCAAATTTAGTAGATCCATCTACACGAACTGTTGCAGTAATGTCAAATCTTTCACCTAAGCCGACAACTGCTCTTGCAAAATACGACTGAAGCTCGGTAATTGGATCTGCAAAACTAAATACCAGTCTTCTATCATTAGCCGCATTCTGAAGGGCATTGGTCAAGTCAAAACCAACCGGAACATCATCAAAGCCAAACCCTGCAAAAGCAAAGCCTCTGAAGTCAAACTTTTGGTACTCATAACCTACCAAAAGGCTCAAAAAGTTGTTTCCGATATCTGTATTGAAATCCAGCGTATGGGTATGTAAATTAGTCAAGAGCTGATTATTAGAAACACCTGCGAAACCAAAGCCTTCTATATCTTCTATGTTCATCTCTGCGCCAATATTACCTCTTGTTGTACCTGTACCGTAATTGATACCAAAACGATAGCGATAAGTCAACTTATCGGTAATCTTGAAGTAAGGAGAAATACTACCCAAAATGTTCGTCGTCTTCGCTAACTCATTGTGTGAAGACAACAATTGCAATGGATTGATAGTAGTATTACCAACTAATGGATTGTTCGCACCTGTGGTAAAGGCCCCACTAGATGTTGTCAAAGGAATGGTAGGATTCCACTGTAAAGCCTGGCCTACTAAGTTACCTGTAAAACCAGCATCTGTAGAAATAGGTGCTAAGTTTTCATCCGTATGAGAAGAAACTACAAAGAAATCAATACCTGCTCTGTCATCAAAGAACTCATACTGAGCATTTAAGGTAGCTGAATACCTGATCAAGTCTGTCTGATCAACGATACCTTCTACATCCTGAATACCAGCAGAGAATCTTACTCTAGAATTCTCACCTCCTGTTCCAACAGATAGGTTGTAATTCTGTACAAATGCAGTTCTGGTAATGGCATCGAATGCATCTGAAGAAGCACCACCATCACCGCCAGTTGTAACACCATATTGGTTCAAAGCATCACGGTACTGATCACCATTCAAGGTTTCGTATTCTTTCAATACGTTACTTATACCCCAATTAGAATTAAAACTTACTTGAGTTTCTCCCGGTCTTGCTTTTTTGGTTGTAATCAAAACAACGCCATTAGAAGCCCTTGAACCAAAAATAGCTGCAGAAGAAGCATCTTTTAATACCTCAATAGAAGCTATATCAGCAGGGTTTAGGAAGTTAAGTGGGTTAGAGTTTTCAATATTACCAATTTCTGTAGATACTAAACCCGCTTTGGCAGTACGCCCATCTAGTGGTACACCATCTATAACATAAAGCGGTTCAGCACCTGCTCTAATAGAGTTGTTACCTCTAATCTTTACGGTAGCCTGTCCACCTGGTTGACCACTGTTGTTGACAATGTTTACACCAGGTACTCTACCTTGTAATAACTGATCTGAAGAAATCATTACCCCTTGGTTGAAGTCCTCCGACTTCAAAGAGGCAACAGATCCCGTCAAGTCCCTCTTTCTTACTGTACCATAACCAACTACAACAACCTCATCTAATGCAGTACCTGCTGCAAGTTCCAAGTTGATTACATCACTAGCAGAAACTGTAATTTCCTGAGCGGTATAACCGGTGTAGGAGAAGACCAAAATTGTAGCACCTTCGGGAAGTTCAAGAGAATAAGAACCGTCAAAATCGGTAACAGTTCCTGTAGCGGTACCTTTTGCAGTAATCGTAGCACCAATAAGTGGTTCTCTGGTTTCTGCGTCTGTAACAACACCTGTAATTGTTCTTTGTGCAAAAGTTTGCACTGCGAGTGCTGTAACAAAAAAGGCTACCAAGCTTAAAAGAGTTAATAGCTTTTTCATCAAACTAACGAGCTTTTGATTAATAAAATTTTTTCATACATTGACTTTATGGAATAATATTCTCCATATCGTTTTGCAAAATACAAATATTGATTTCATTCAAAAAAATTTTTTCGTAACTTTTTTCCGTAAATTTCCGTAAAAATTCGTTTTTTTGCACTTATACCAAACAAACGACACATTTTAAGATCAGCATCTGATATGAGAGATGGAACCAAATTGAAAGACATCGCC
>JBCBCD010000012.1:0-20098 GCA_038530915.1 Bacteroidota bacterium | reverse complement strand
TTTAAAATACTTGTAAAAGTTTCGAAATAAGTGATAGAACGCTTCAAAATATTTTTCTTGATAGTTTAATTTAGGTCTTCTTTTATCATATCTTAACATGCTTCTTAAGTTTTCCATGTCTGTCTTTATGTTTATTTCGTCACTGTCCATAATAGGATCTCCTTGTATTTCTAACTCTAATAGGATTCTCAGTTTTAAAACCTTGTAATCAAAATTGATGAATATTTCGGTTATCTGCTTTTTTATGTTAATCCTTTCAAAGGCATTGAGATAATCTTTAGCACAAAAACTAATCCATGCTTTGCAATAATTGTAGTAAATACTTTCATTACCATCGGGTAAAAAATGTTTATACCTTTCAGCAATGAAGTCTGCCCAATCTAAAGGATTGCGTCCTTTCCAATGTTTTAGGTAATCGGTTATTACAAAGTCATTCAGGTGGGAAGCTTGGGTAATTAATACAATTGTATTTTTATACATCCCGGGGTTGATTACTGAATTTTTTCCATAAGGTTCTTGTAAGTTGATTAGGTGGAGGTTGTACTTTAGGTTTTTTAACAAATAAGACTTGTGTTCATTGTTCAGTTTATATATGGCAAAGTTTGTTAAGTGGGAGTAGATTTCTTCTAATTCTTCATTAGGAATGTCTTTATGATTTTCTTCTATTACTTTTTCAAGTTGATCAAATTGTGTAAGGACTTGATCTTCTGAAAAGCTATTTCCGTTTACCATCTCATATAGCTTTTTCAACTTTTGAAAAATAATAATTAGCGGGAAGTCTGAGGTTTTTTTTTCTAACAACTCCAAAATAGCTGGCATCAATTCAAACCTTGAAGCGTCATACCCTATTCTATCTTGATGGACAATTATATTATAGCTCAAAAAACTACAGTAAACCCTTAGTTTTTCATAAATAAAATAGTCGTCTAATGCATTTGAAATGGATAAAAGTCTAGGTTCAATATCTCTTTTACCCTTTTCTTGAATAATACTGCGTTGTTCTTGTTCGCTTTGAATAATTTCAAGCAATTTGATTGAGGTTCGTTTCTTTTTTTTCATCATAATAGTCTTAAGTTGTCACCATTCAAAAATAATTGAATAGCAGTGTTTTATGATTTGTAAATAGACGTTTTCTCCCTTCTTAAACAACTTTTGCTTCTTTGTCTTCACCAAGCCTAAAGTTCGATTTTATGCTTCTTTGTAATGAACAAGCTGGTTAGTGTCACTTAAAGCTTGAACAAATTTTTAACCAGTCTACGGGAAGCGCTTTCCATGACGCAATTATTTTAGTCATGGTTTTTTTAAAGGTTTTTATTTTATTTTTCTCTTTTTGTTCTACAGATAGCTTTGATTTAAATGCAGAAGCTTATCCAAACGTTAATGTCTTTGAGCTTGAGTTTGAATTTGGAGGTGGATCTATTGTTATGCATGATATCATCCTTTTTGCAGATACAGAGAATCCATCAGATCACATCTCCAGCTTTGCAGTTTATGACAACGGAACTTCTGTTTACAGTGCAGGTTCAACTTCCAGCTCAAGCCAAAGTTATGATCTGAGTGGTTTACTACCTGGAGTATACCTTGCAGAAGTTACCACTGATAGTGGTCATACTTTTGATGAGACAATCATTATTTTCTAGGTTTGGACTACTATAGTCAAACTTGATTGACTTAATCCAGATGAGGGCATTTTCTTGGATCAAGAGGAAGAACCAAGAGATGTCCTCATTTAAAAATTTAAATGGAGCATTCAATCCATTTAAAGCCTCATTTTTCTGAATCTTTTCAGTTTATATACTATGCCATAACAATAAAATTACGTTTTATTTATATGATTACGCAGCCACAAATAATCTAAAGGCAAGAAATCAGCGGAGTTTAATTCAATAGAATTGCCATTTTTTTTACCCAAATCCCTAACTGCTTTTATGAAGTTATAGTTCTTTATTTTTCTTTTTTCAGAGATTGTATTTTTTCTGTTAAGATATTTTTGAAAAGCTTCAAGTTTGTATGGTAATGCAATTGTAGAGGGAGTTTCAAATTGAAGCTTTATGTCTAGTTTATTTAAAATAATTTTGAAATAAACATCCTTAACCGATATTTTTAAAAGCCTTTCTTTTGCTTCTTCTTTATTTCCTTTGTAAAAAGATATATAGGTCAGGTTAAGTTGCTTTAAAGCTTCTTTCTCAGCAATTTTAACAAAATTGGTGTTTTTGAGGACAAAGTCTTCAATCCAATTAAGATCCCTACATATTAAGCCACAATAGATGATATTGTGGTATTGAGAAGAAGACAATCCTTTTTTAGGTCTTATAAATCCATGATCAATGCCGGATTTTAATAGGTCTAAATAATCCTCGGCAAATTCAATTTTATTTTGATAAACGTAGTGAATACATTGATTCATTAAATAATCACATATTGTCTTATTAAAGGATGGATCAGACTGGCTTATGTTATCATAGTAAAGGGCCTTGATTTTTTGATAGTAATCCTCATTTTTTGGATCTTTCATCATTGAGAAAATATTATAAAAGGCTTTTAAGCCAATGCTTGATTCTGATATAATATTTTTATCAAAAACCCGTATTATGGTTTCATCAGGCATAGGAGTATGAATGATGCGATGCCTATTGATTTGTTCGGCTAGAATTCTAAATTTATTTTCAAAATAGAAGCGGTCTAATGTTAAACTAAAAGTTTCAATATTTTTATTTTGAAGACGTTCATTTTTTTCTTGTTTAACATTTAGTTCTTCTAGTTTTAGTTGATGATATTCCTTATCAAAGCTTAATTCACCTTGATCTAAAGTCTTTTGAGCTTTAGAAAAATAGCCATTAAAATGCGTGTCTAGTTGATTATCTTGGAAGTAATTAAGAAGTAATCTGTTTTTAATGTTTGTATGCTTTTCCAGCTCCATTGTTACAACGAATTGTTGAAGCATATTGATCAATCGATTTTTTGCTTTACTCCATTTACTTTTAGCTATTAATGCATCCGAATTGTCAAAGAACTTTGTTAGAATGGTTGGTTCTAATAACTTTTCCTTCTTTTCTATTTTATTATTTAAATAATAGCTTATCAGAAAATCTAATATTTCTCTATCCAATGTAGTTAGCCGAATTTTACTTAATTGACTAAATATTTGTAAGTCCTTTAAGGCTTTATCCGTTTCTGATATACTATCTAATAACCTAAAAAATTTATTATTCTCCATGCGTATTCGGTTTATATGAACTAAAGGGTAATTATCATTATGGATTTTTGACTTTTTATATGAGCTTGTTAGTTACTCATTATCAGGCATTTATTTGAAAAATGAATTAATGGGATAAGTGTAGTTTTGTGGATTTAAGTCGATTTTTGTCTTTTCAAGTTGATTGAAAGAGAGAACAGTAAGTATTAAATTTGTAATATGAAGTTTAAGAATTAGATAGATTACTGGGAATAGCCAATGGTTCATGGACTTGAATTATTTAAGAAGAACTTAGATACTACTACTTGGGCAACAAAATTATTAAACACAATTTGCCGCGTCGTCGGCGTGGCAAACTACGTTTAATAGATTTTACTCCGTGTTACGAGAAGTAAAATCTATTAACTTAATTGACAGAGTACTATATTCTAAAAATTACAGACTAAAGATAAATAATATTGTAGGTGTACTAAAGAGGTGACATAATTAATCTTCTTAAAAAGACTGAGCACTAGTATTTTATTTGATTAAAATTAGTTTATTTAACTTGGGAGCGGCTCATAACTAGCACTTCGTTTTGAGCCACCCAAGAAAGTTTTGTTTAGATCCGCTTTACTCATAAAGGCAAAACAGACTCAAATTAAAACAATCACCAACAATACTTATTCCGACCGCAATGACTTCATCGGACTAGCCATCGCAGCACTAATTGCCTGAAAGCTAACGGTTGCAAGTGTAATAATTACTGCTAATACAAGTGCTAACACAAATACCCAAGCAGAAATATTAATGTGGTATTCATAATTATTGAGCCAGTTGGACATGTAATAATAAGCTAGTGGTATAGCTATGATGCTTGCAATTACGACCAGCACAACAAATTCTTTGGTCAACATCTGCCAGAGAGACAATACTGATGCTCCTAATACTTTTCTGATGCCAATCTCTTTGGTGCGTCTTTCTGCTACAAAAGCAATCATCCCAAATAGGCCCAAACAGCTAATGAGAATGGCCAAAATGGTAAAGAAGCCAGCCAACTTTCCTATCCGTTCAGCACTGCTGAATTTTCTGGCATAATCTTCATCTATAAATCGGTAGGTAAAAGGAGTAACAGGATCGTATTTTTTGAATACGGCTTCAATTTTAGGGAGGGCTGCTGCAATATTTGCTTCTGCTTTTAGCTTTATGTTGGCTACATTCGTACGATTGTAATCCAGGCAAAAGATCATCTGTCGAGTTGGACTATAAGGTGATTGTCCAATTATATTTTTTACTACACCAATAATATGATAATATCCATTATTCCCCCATTTAATCCTTTTGCCAATGGGATCTTCAAATCCCAAATACTCTACAGCTGCTTCATTGATGACCAAACCAACAGAATCAGTAGCAAATTCTCTGGAAAAATCTCTGCCTTCTATAATATTCCAGCCAATGGTTTTTCCAAACTCATGTGTTATTCTCAAAGTGACAAATTCATCCTGCATCTCTGGATCTTTGCCTTCCCACTCAAAGCCACTATTGGTAATAAAGGTGTAAGAAACAAATGATCCTGATTTGGCTACTTCCTCAATATCACCCGTTTGCAACAAGTCATTTCTAAAGGCATCATAGCGTTTGTTGATATCATCACTGGCTATAGAACTGGCTAATAAGCGAGATTGATCATAACCTACAGGACGGTTTTTACCAAATTGTATTTGCTGATAAACAATCATAGTACCTGTGATCAACACGATTGAAACAACGAATTGTAGGGTGACCATGATTTTCCTGGGCAGTGAAGCATTCTTGCCAACTCTTACGCTTCCATTTAAAACTTGAATGGGGCGGAAGGAAGACAAAAAGAGCGCAGGGTAAATACCAGCCAATAAACCAATGACAATAGTGGAACTGATTCCTAAAGACCAAAAAACAGGATTGGCCCACCAGTTACTAAGTTCTTTTCCTGAGACTTCATTGAAAAATGGCATTAATAGTAGTACAAGTACAATTGAGAAAACAAAAGCCAAACCTGCCACCAAAATAGATTCACTAAAAAACTGATTGATCAACTGCAATCGATAAGAACCTAAAGATTTGCGAATGCCGATTTCTTGTGCTCTTTTTTCTGATCTTGCTGTACTCAAGTTCATAAAGTTGATGCAAGCTAACAAGAGAATGAAAATTCCTATAGTTCCGAATAACCACACATTCTCTATTCTGCCGCCTGAAACGACTCCATTTTCAAATTCTGAGTACAAATGCCATTTCGACATGGGATGTAAAAACAGTTGAGGATGATATTTTGAGCCACCTGCCTCACTGATGTTGTTTAACTTGGCGTCTTTTATTAAGAGAGAAGCTTGATCAATATTGACATTGTCAGCTAGTTGTACATAAGTTTGGAACCAACTATTGCCCCAGTTTACCCACTCGGGCATCCATTTCTCGTACAAGTCCCAAGAACCCATAAAGTGAGCTTCTGAAAAACTTGAATTACTCGGTAAATCTTCATAAACTCCTGTGACTTTAACTAAATTATCAATATTCAATTTGAGGGTCTTATTCATAGGATCTTCCTCTCCAAAAATGGCTAAAGCGGTAGATTTTGAAAGTAAGATAGAATAAGGATCTTCCAAACTCGTCCTGCTGCCTGTCAGCATTTTTAAACTGAGCATGTCAGGAGCAATTGCTTCCATGAAATGGCCATCTGTTTTGATGGTTTTATCCCCATAGGTCAGGGAGTTTTCGGTTATCCCACTCGACATGGATACATACTTAAAATTGCTACCATAGTTATCACGTAGTTCAGGAGCCAGTTGTTTGGCTTGAGTGAACCATGTTAGAATGCCTTCTTCAAAGTTTTGATTTTGCATAACCTGGGCAATACGATCATAGTTTTTGTGATATTTATTGTAAGACAATTCATCCCAGAGATAGAGACTAATGAGGATCACCACAGCCATACCGACGGCCAATCCACTAATGTTTAGAAAAGAGTATCCTTTGTTTTTGACGAGATGTCGCCAGCTGATTTTAAAATTGTGTTTGTACATAGTCGGGTGTTTTAATGTTTGTTTATTAAAAAGTGGTCGTATAATTCCTGGTCTGAACAGCAACAAAACATCGAGTAAAAAGAGCAACCTGGCACGTTTTAAACCTTTCTCCTTCAGGTTTTCTTCAAAATGCTCAATCAGGTCACCTTCTATATCCAAATGATAAGCGGGTTTGCAAAACCAACTAAATAGTCGCAATGCCAATTTTGGTGGACGATTGTTTTGTTTTTCTGACATCAGTACAGTGTTAAAATTTAGATCAAGCAGGGTTTTGAATCCCAAAAGACCTTACTAGTAAACAATGAGTTGCAAGTGAGTTTTTGCAACAAAAAAGCTAGTGATAAGCATAGAATGTCCTAATAATACCTCCCCGCATTGCGGGGGATATTATCAGTTCTGTTTGTACACTTATTTAAAAAACACAATGTAATACTGAGCAAAAGACGAGGCTAAAGACAACTTATGAAGTTAGTTCTTGTCTGTCATTTTTTTACTCTGACCGTAAAGAATCCATTGGATTGGCCATAGCAGCTCTAATGGCCTGAAAGCTGACTGTCAAGAGCGTAATGGTAACTGCTAATAGCAGTGCTCCAATAAATATCCAGGCAGAAAGAGTAATGTGGTTTTTAAAATTCTCCAGCCAGTTGGACATATAGTAATAAGCTATAGGAATGGCAATTAAGCTTGCAATTACTACCAGAATAACGAATTCCTTAGTAAGCATTCGCCAGAGTGATAAGATAGAAGCACCTAACACTTTTCTGATACCAATTTCTTTGTTGCGTCTTTCGGCGACAAAGGCAATCATTCCAAAAAGGCCTAAACAACTAATAAGAATGGCCAGAATGGTAAAGAAACCAGCTAGCTTACCAATGCGTTCTTCACTGCGGAATTTTGTCAAATAATCTTCATCCATAAACTGATAGTCGAAAGGTCTGATTGGATCAAACTTTTTGAATATGGGTTCAATTTTTGATAGCGCAGCTGCGATATCAGTGTTAGATTTGAGTTTGAGCGTAACTACATCAGAGCGATCATAGTCTATGAAATACAACATCTGGTTGATCGGCTGATAAGGAGATTGGGTAATCATATCTTTTACTACACCAATGATGTGGTAGGTTTCATCTTCACCCCATTGGATTTGTTGACCGATAGGATCGTCAAAGCCAAAATAATCCACAGCAGTCTCATTGATCACAAAAGCAGTAGAATCAGATGCAATCTCAGGGTTGAAATCACGACCTTGTACAATTTCCCAACCAATGGTTTTTCCAAACTCATGACTGACTCGCATGGTGTAAAACTGTTCTTGTGTATTGGGATCTTTTCCTTCCCAATCAAAACCACTATTGGTGATATACGTTTGAGTGATGAAGGATTCGGATTTTCCAACTTCCTGGATTACACCAGTATTTAGCAATTCATTACGGAAAACAGGGTATTGTTCACTTATCTTGCCACTAATATAGGAGCTCATTAAATTGGATTGGTCATAACCCAATGGAAGGCTTTTGGCATACTGAATTTGCTGATAAACTACCATAGTACCAATGATTAAGGCAATGGAAACAGTGAATTGTAGGGTAACCAGTACCTTTCTGGGAATACTAGCTTCTTTACCAACTTTAACATTCCCTTTCAAGACCCTTAGTGGACGGAAAGAGGACAAATAAAGAGCAGGATAGATACTGGACAAAATGCCTGTTAGTATGGTAAAACCTATACCCAGTAACCAAAAAACAGGATTGGCCCACCAATTGGTAATTTCTTTGCCGGATACTTCATTGAAAAAAGGCATCAATAAGGCCACTAAGATTATAGACAAAACGAAGGCAAAACCAGTTATCAGTAGTGCTTCACTGAAAAATTGATTGATAAGTTGAAAACGAAGTGACCCCAAGGTCTTACGTACGCCTATTTCTTTTGCCCTCTTCTCAGAACGAGCAGTACTAAGATTGATAAAATTAATACATGCCAAGAGGAGGACAATCAATCCAATGGTACCATAAAGCCAAACAAACTTGATTCTTCCACCAATCACTTGACCATTTTCAAAATCTGAATGGAGATGCCATTTGGACATTGGGTGTAAAGAGATAACAGGATTAAGCCTGGCATATGCTTCTTCAGTTATATTGTTTTTCTTAGCATCTTTTATAGCTAATGAGGCTTGATTGATGTCGACATTATCAGCGAGTTGTACATAAGTACGAAACCACCAATTGCCCCAGCCCACCCATTCAGGTTGCCATTGTTCATATAATTTCCATGATCCAAAAAAATGGGCATTGGAGAATGATGAATTATCAGGGATGTCCTCGTAGACACCTTTGACCGTTAATAAATCTTCAGAAGTCAGTTTAATGGACTGATCGATGGGATCTGCATCATCAAACAAGGCTTTTGCTGTAGATTCAGAGATCAATATAGAGTAGGGATCTTCCAAGCCTTTTCTAGTTCCTTTTAACATATTTAGGCCAATCATTTCCGGCATATCTTTTTCAACAAACATACCTGATCGGCCAATACTTTTATCTCCTACCATCATAAGGCGACCATTGAAATGACTGGTAGTGGAAACGTATTTGAAATTGCTACCATACTTTTCGCTTAATTCAGGTCCCATTTGTTTGGGTGAACCCCAGCTGGTCTCAATGACGCCATCAAAAGTTTGGTTTTGTATGACTCTGGCAATGCGGTCATAATTATCATGGTACTTGTTGTAGGATAATTCATCCCATACCCATAAGCTGATCAGGATAACTACTGCCATACCAATAGCGAGTCCACCAATGTTGAGGAGGGAATATCCCTTGTTTCTGACGAGGTGTCGCCAGCTAATTTTAAAATTGTGTCGGTACATAGTCGGGTGTTTAAAAGAACGTTTATTAAAAAGAGGTCTTACAATTCCGGGGCGAAAGAGCAATAAAACGTCGAGTAAGAATAGCATACGAGCACGTTTCAAACCTTGCTCTTCCAGGTTTTCTTCAAAATGCTCTATCAGGTCACCTTCAATATCGAGGTGATAAGCAGGTTTGCAAAACCAGCTAAACAGTCGCAGGGCTATTTGTGGAGGGTGATTCTTTTGTTTTTCTGACATTAAGACAATTTTAGATTTAAGCCTGGTTTAGGCATGGCATTCCACAGATTGTTGCGGGTCTCTCTGGAATATTCCAGGGCGCGGAACCCTAACGCTGTGAGTTGGAAATATAGCTTAGGACGTCCCCCTCTCTTACTGGATGTTTCACCTTGTTTGGAGGTCAGAAAGCCTTTTTTTTCCATTCTTCGAAGTGCTGCTTGTAGAGCACCTACACTTACTTTTCGGTCCAATCGTTCTTTGATGTCATTCTTGATAGCGACTCCGTAGGCATTGTCCTCTAAAATGCCAACGGTGAGCAGGACGATTTCTTCAAATTCTCCTATTCGGTATTTCATTGGATTTAGTAATTGGTTATGTTTTCCTGATGGAAAACTAAAATAAAAGGGTTAATTCCTTTTTGTAGTATTGCAAAGATGTGGGATTTTTAGGTAAATTCCTAATTGTAGTGTTGGGATTCATGTTTTTAAGTGAAATTGTATTATTCAATTATCAATAATAACTTTGGTCGCTACGAAGTAATCATTTAGCTCATGGCCGTTTCAGATCAAAGTCAATTTAAAGAACTATTCGATAGCTATTACGAGGCATTATGCAATTATGCTAAGGCATGGGTAAAAGATGCTCATATAGCAGAAGACCTTGTACAAACTTTATTCATGCAGTTGTGGGAAAAGCAACCATTCAAAGAAATAAACCCAATTGAGAACTATCTGGTCAAAAGTTTGAAATATAAATGCATCGACTACCTACGGTCTCATAATAAATACAAAACAGAAGCTTTAGATCCTACTCTGCAATTGCCTACTAATCAAGAAGAATTTACAGATGAAGATATTTTGCCTTTACTCCACTTTTATGCTGCCTTATTACCACCCAAAACACGGCAGGTTTTCTTATTGAGCCGCGAAAAAGGAATGCGTTATCAGGACATTGCTGATGATTTAGATATTTCCATTAAAACGGTAGAAAATCAAATGAGCAGGGCTTTGAAAATATTACGGAAGTTGGTGAAAAACAAAGATTTGTATCTGATTATTATTAGCACTTACTTTTAGGAGGTTATCATGTTCTTCTGAAAATACTATTATGCTCTCATGCTGTCATCTAGCACTGCATTTTCTCCTCCGTATTTGTGTAAGGTACTTTCATGAGGATTATCATGTTATCGTATTATCTATTTGGTTTCTACTTTAAATCATTCACTGCACAAATTTTTTTCAAAAAACTTATTACAGAATAGGGGGGCTTCATTTTTCTATCGATTATATAATTGAGAGGCATAGAGAAGTAGCTGTTAAATGAAACTAAAAAGAGATAAGAAGTCACTACAGACAATGGGACAACAATATCATCCACATAGCAAGATGCAAGTTTAACCTTATACAAATACAATGGATAAAATGACAACATGATAGCATAACAATATGATAGCATTTATATATGATCAAAGATGAAATTCTAGTCAGATACTTTTCCGGACGGGCTACTGAAAGCGACAAGCAAACAGTAGAGGCTTTTAAACAGTCCTCTCTGCAGGAATTTGATCTGTTGAGGCAGATTTGGACGAATAGGGGACAAATAGAATTGAAGTCTTTTAATAAGGAACAAGCCTGGAAAAAAATAGCAGCCTCTACTTTTGAACAGAAGACTAAAGTAAGAAGATTGTTTGCTTATCGAGTAGTTGCTGCTGTTGTAGCTCTTTTGATTAGTGCAAGTATTTGGTTTTTGATTTCTGATAATCAGAATAGCTGGGAGACTTACACAGCAATTGATACACCTATTGTGCTACCGGATGGCACCAAAGTTTGGTTGAATGATACGTCTACGTTAAAGGTACCTCTCAAATTTAGTGGTGGAATTAGGTTAGTATACTTAAGTGGAGAAGCTTTTTTTGATGTTGCGGAAAGAACAGAGCAACCTTTTACAATCGACAATGAGCAATTAGAAATCAAAGTATTAGGCACCAGTTTTAACGTTTTGCCTGATCAAGTGACAGTTACTACAGGACGGGTAGCAGTTAAAGCTATGATTGGAAGAGATTCCATCATACTCAGTGCAGGAGAAACGGCCAAACTAGAAGGCCAAAAACTAGTCAGTCCAGCAGTTGACCCAAATTATCAGGCTTGGCGTACAGGAATTTTTCAGTTTGAAAATACACCCATACAGGAAGTCATTGAGACTCTTAATCGATACTATGATCAGCCATTGGTATTGATAGACGGTAGTTCAGATTGTCAAGTAAATATAAATTTCAATAAAGAAAATCGCTCGACTGTTATCGAATCATTAGAAATCATTTGTGCCATTAAACTTAAATAAGTTATTATGAAGAATTTGTTGTTACTATCTGCTATTGTGCTGTTGTATGCTTGCCAAAAGCAAAGTATCCCACCCAATACATACGAATTAAAGGCAGTGCTCTCAGGCATACCTGATGGATCAATTGCTAAAATTCACTTTAATGATGACCACATCGATTCTGCTGTAGTAAAACAAGAGCAGGTAGTTATTACAGGAGCTATCAATGCCCCGGAAAGTGTATTTTTTGAGATCAATGGTTTTGAAGATTATAAAGGTTTTTGGTTGGAACCTGCGGCCGTAAGTTTGAAAGCGGAGAAAGGTAAATTTCGCAAAGCTGTAATTTCCGGTTCAAAAACTCAAGATGAAGACAATTTGCTAAAACAATTGCTTCTTCCTCTTAAAGAAGAAATGGACAGCTTATACAAAGCAGCCATGAGCTGGACTGAAGAAGAAAAGCAGAATAAAGATTTTAAAAAAGCTTTTATGGATCAGGAAGCTCATTTGTACAGCCAAATAGGCATCGTCACACAAGACTGGATCCGTCAAAATCCCCAATCGCTAGTGAGTTTGAAGAATCTGGCAATTTACAAAACCACCTGGGGAAAGGCTATTTCTGAGGAGTTATTTCAAATGATGAGTAAAGAACAACAGCTTTCGGAAAAGGGAAAAAAAATTGCTAGATTTTTAGCGCTGAGCAATCCTCCGGGCATTGGTGAAGCCTATGTAGATTTTACCCAAAATAATGTGGACGGAATTCCCGTAAAGCTATCTGAGGTAGGAGGAAAAGTGATTTTATTAGAATTTTGGGCCTCTTGGTGCGGTCCTTGCCGAGCTTCCAATCCAAAGCTAGTAGCATTATATAAAGATTATAAGGAAAAAGGATTTGAAATTTTAGGAATTTCATTGGATGAGAAGAAAGATGCCTGGGTTGGTGCTATAGAAAAAGACGGATTGCCATGGGAGCAGGTGAGTGATTTAAATGGCGACGAAAATGAAGCTGCTTTAATTTACGATGTTGGGGCCATTCCTTACAATGTTTTAATTGGAGAAGATGGGACTGTACTTGCCACAGGATTTGGAGTAGATGAATTGAGAGCAAAATTAAAACAGTTATTTACTCCTGAGAAAATTTGATGATAAATAATACTATTCATTATGAACAGATATATTGGTACCCTATTGATTGGCATATGTTTTTTCCTTGGCTTAAACGGTACATACGGTCAACGTATTGATTTAGATGAAAAGGTGGAGCTCCAATTAGAAGAAGTTACACTCGTAGAGGCTTTTGCTATTATTGAAGAAAAAGCAGGCCTCTCCATTGCTTACAATAGTCAATTTTTGCAGCATGATCGCCATGATTCCTGGGTTTTCAACAATCAAAGTTGGAATGAAATTTTAGACATCCTGTTAAGTACACAAGGGTTGAGCTATCAAGTCAAAGAAAACCGCATTCTAATCTTCCAAGTCGAAGAACCACAATTGTTGACGAATAGGGTACCAGTAGAACAAACAACTGATCAGCAAGTCAATCGATCTATTGACACTGTTTACCTGATCATAGGTAATTCTTTTTTGAGTTCTATTGACAAAGAAAATAAACGAGTCAAAATCAAAGTCTCCTCTGATTTACATGATGAAATATTACTAGAAGCTCCATTAGGAGAGAAGAAAATTGCCATCCCAATCAGAAAAATTTATGAAGATTTAGAGATTCCTTTTTCTCAATTGCTGACCGACTTTGGAAACTTGAGCGTAAGTGCTGAAATGATTGAATATAATCATCAGGCGCTTAAGCAAGAAGCGATGAAAAAGCATTGGAAGGATATTCTGCTTATTGAGAAGAAGGAGGTGAATGATAAGGAGGAGTAGTTGTAAGGGGAGGGGAGATGTTGTTTTACCAGAACAAAATATCCCCTCCTTTAAAGATGGAATAGAATACTACTTATTCCCGAATCTCCAAAATCTTTACCTCTACCCGTTGATTTTTTCTCCTTCCTTCCGTTGTTTCATTGTTGGCAATGGGTTGTCGTTTACCATATCCTTTGTATTGGACTTGATTGGGAGTAACACCTTTATTTATCAGGTATTCGTAAACCGCTTTGGCCCGTGCTTGTGAAAGTTCATCGCAATAATTATGAGGTGGTAGTCCATTGGTATGGCCACCTATTTCTACAATTATACCAGGATGATCGATTAAAGAAGTGGCTAATTGATTTAATGTAGGATAGGAAGTAGGTTGGATATTTGAAGTATCTGCATCAAAATATAGATTCTCAACCTCAAAAGTTGCATTGACTTTTAGATTAGGATCGTTCAGTTTTTTTTCAATTTCAGCTTCGGGTATTATTACTTCTTCCTCTTGCTGAGAAAGATCAATAGGAGGGGGAGTTGGTTCTTCAATGCCCCTTGGCGTTTCTACAACAGGTTCTTCAGGAAAAATAATTTCATAGAATTGAGGGTTGGAACTACTTGGATCAATAATGAAATCTACTATTTGTTGTCGACCATCTTGTAGCGTCGCTATTAGCTTTTTTTGCCCTGATTTCCAGGGCGTTGAGAATGAGAATTCACCAGAATAACTATTGCTTCTCCTTATACTTAATGGTTTTGACGTTGAGTCTGCAAGGAGTTTTACTTCTGCACTAAGGAATTCACCATATTGATTTTTGACCACCCCATTGATGACTAAGGTAGGAGTAGATTTCGCCTTTTCATTTAGTTCCGCCTCATAAATCTGGCCATTTCTTACAAAGTAACCCTTGGTACCTAAAGAGTTGACGATGAAGCCGTAGTCGTCATTTCTGGTATTGTAAGGACTTCCCAGGTTAACGACCTCTCCACAACGAGTCCCTTCCTCAAGCGTAGTTTTGAATATATCATATCCACCCATACTGCCATGTCCTTTAGAGGCAAAATAAAGGGTCTTATTATCTCCAGCTATAAATACAGAAATTTCATCTCTTCGTGTATTTATAGATAAGGGTTCAGGGTAGGACCATTCTCCTGCTGAGTTTTTATGACTTATATAAAGTTCAAAGTTTTTATATCCTCTATCATAGCTTGCTATAGCGACTATAAACGTTTTTCCATCGGGGGAAACGGACATTCCATCGGTACCAAAAAAGTGTGATTGATTAACCATTTGATCGAATATTGAGAACCCCCTCCTTTTATTGACCCTTCGGACGTAATTCTCAAATACTACTTCTTGATCTATAAAAAAGCGAGTGATATTGCCCCCTAAACCTACAGGGGCTTTCCATTTGTTACCTTCCAAATCCGCTACATAATATGGCCCCCCTGTCATTTTCCAATCGTAGCGCCAGGATTGAAAATATATTTTTTGGCCATCAACAGAAATACTTGGTTCATCCTCACCCAATGAGGTATTGAATGTAGGTGGTAGAACTTTTGGTTTTTGCCATTCCCCATTTACATTGGTTGTATACCAAAGATCTCCATCATAACTCATCCTTCCTGTGACCTGATCCGGATAGCCATAAACCGACCAATCTTGACCTCCTCTTTGAGACATGAAATAAAGATATTTCCCATTTGGAGTAATTGAAAGGTTGGTTTCCCTGGCAACCGTGTTTACCTTTTTTAAAGGTTTGACCTTTTGGTTAAATACATAAAGTGGAAACAGGAGCAATAGGATTAGGATTGAAGACTTTTTTATTACGTTTAAAACCATATTTATGGATTGATGATGAAATAACTAAGGGACCTATCAATATTGAATAACGTGTAACATAAATTTATTCAACATTTTGAAGCCATCTTTTAGACCATACTTTGTTGCATGCTCGTACCGATGCAAATCGCTACTGTGCTGCGCCTGTCTGGTCTAAAAACCTGGTCGTTCAAAACACCAATTAACTTTTGTTACACGGTATTGAATGACTTATAAAATACTAATTTTTGAGCTTAGATGCACGCCTATTTATTACTCTGACTCGTTACGCTCTTGAGTACTTTCAGTTCAAAGAACCCTTTTTTATCAACTTAGTTGGTACAGCTATGAAGTATATGTTAAAGATCCTCTTATATTAGAGTATCAAAAGAAAGATTAACGAACTAAGCTGCGAAGGAGGAAGAAAAGTCCAATTAGAAATCTTTGATTTCTATCAAGGTTTCATGCAAAAAATTCTTCGCTTAGAGAACAAACAAAAACATGGAAAATTTTACGACTCTTGACACAGTCATTTTTGTAGTATATGCCCTGGTCATCATTTCTATCGGCCTTTGGGTCTCCCGGACCAAAAAAGGCGAAACCAAAACGGCTGAAGATTATTTTTTAGCTGGAAAATCTCTTCCCTGGTGGGCAATCGGTGCTTCACTAATTGCAGCTAACATTTCTGCTGAACAATTTATTGGAATGTCGGGTTCAGGTTTTGCTATTGGCCTGGCTATCGCCTCCTATGAATGGATGGGAGCAGTAACCTTACTAATTGTAGGTAAATATTTTCTACCTATTTTTATCGAAAAGAAACTATATACTATCCCTGAGTTTGTTGAAAAAAGATTTAGCACCAATTTAAAAACCATCCTTGCTGTTTTCTGGATTGGACTTTATGTCTTTGTCAATCTAACTTCTGTGCTCTACTTAGGTGGAAAAGCCTTAGATACTATTATTGGTAATGGTGATGGATCTATTGTTTTAATTAGTATCATTGGCTTGGCTGTATTTGCAGCTTCGTATTCTCTCTGGGGCGGTCTGGCATCTGTAGCTTGGACAGATGTAATCCAGGTAGCACTTTTGGTAATAGGGGGATTAATTACCACCTTCCTTGCGTTGGAGGCAGTAACTCCTGAGGGAGGCATCTGGAATGGTTTTGCTTATCTATATGAAGTAGTGCCTGAAAAATTCAGCATGATTGTTTCTCAAGGAGAAATCATTACACCAAATGGTCGCGACGCCTGGTGGGATCTGCCTGGTTTAGCTGTACTGGTCGGTGGTATGTGGGTAGCCAACTTATACTATTGGGGATTTAACCAATACATTATTCAACGTACACTTGCTGCGAAAAACTTGAGGGAATCTCAAAAAGGGATTGCTTTTGCAGCTTTCCTTAAATTAATCATTCCTTTGATTGTAGTAATACCGGGAATCATTGCCTATGTAATGAACTTAGATGCAAGTGGAGCACTCACTCAAGCATCCATGGACCCTACCTTCTTGAATGAAGATGGAGGTATTGTTAATGACAATGCAGCACCTTGGTTGATTAGTAGGTTTGTTCCAATGGGATTAAAAGGCTTGGTGGTAGCGGCCTTAGCAGCAGCAATTGTATCATCACTAGCTTCTATGCTGAATTCTACCTCAACGATATTTACTATGGATATCTATAAGCCCTACTTGAATCAAAATGCATCGGAAAAACAAACTGTAAACGTGGGTAGAATTACTGCTGCTGTTGCATTGGTTATTGCAGTATTGATAGCACCCCTTTTAGGAAATCTTGGACAAGTTTTCCAATACATCCAAGAGTATACGGGCATAGTCAGTCCGGGTATTTTGGCGGTATTTTTAATGGGATTGTTCTATAAAAAGGCAACCAATAATGGAGCCATTTGGGGAGTCATTGTATCTATCCCAATAGCTATGTATTTCAAGATAGCTCCTAATGGATGGTTGGAAGGGCCACTATTTCTAAACTTACCTTTCATGCATCAAATGTTGATCACTTGTTTGGTAAGTATTGGTGTCATCATCCTGATTTCCTACTTGGAGAATAAAGGGAAGGATGATCCTAAAGGAATTAATATTACTAAAGATACTTTTGCGACTAGTGCTACCTTTAATATCAGCGCTATTGCCGTTATGATAGTATTGGCGGCCTTGTATGCTTTCTTTTGGTAGTTTGGTTGGGTGTAGAGGGAAAGGTGTAGGGTGTAGTGGGATCTACACCCTACACCTTTCCTACCAGAACTTATTCTCCAACATTGAAATCAAAGACAAGCCTGCTGCAGCTCCCGAAATAAAGAGATTCCATTCGCGATGTTTGATCTTAATGACATTAAGGAATAAAAAGGCGATGCCAACTATAAAAAAGACAACTAGTAATTGCCCTAATTCAATGCCCAAGTTAAATCCTAGCAAAGGAATGAAGATGGAGTCATTATCGAATAACAAGGCCTTGAAGTAGTTCGAGAAGTCCATGCCGTGGATGAAGCCAAAGAACAAAGCCATAATATAATTGCGACCCATTTTAGCAGTGTTTTGATCTGCACGGTGACCGATGACATTGTGTAGGGCAGTAACAAAAATAGTAGCTGGAATCAAGAACTTGATGATACTGGAAGGAATGGTGACTGCATCTAAGGAAGCAAGGGCCAGTGTCACACTATGGCCAATGGTAAAGGCAGTGACCAGAACGAGTATTTTTCTCCATTGCTCAATGCGGTAGACGGCACAAAGAACGATCAGGAAGAGGATATGATCGAAGCCAGCCAGGTTGGAAATGTGTTCAAACCCAAGCTTTAGATAAAAATTAAAAGGATGCATGTCAGAAAGTTAGCTTGTGAGTAGAAGTTTTTTTATTGAGCATCAAACTTTTGGATTTGCCATTGATGTGAGCATAAACAATGTTGTTTTGGTCAAAAAATAAGTCGGTGAAGACCGCATTTTTGATTTCCAAAGAAGTGATTGATTGTGACAGTTTGTGCTCAAAGTAGACCCATAAAGCGGTGTTGTCTCCTTCACCACTTAATTTTTTCCATTTAACCTTCAATGGAACCAGTTTCCCATTGATTTTTACATGGAAAAATTTGTTTAGGTATTTCATGAGCAATTCATCAGCATTAGCAGCTTCAGTGGGTTTGCAGAAAGCCAACTCTTTGCTGTAGGGATCAAAGACGATTGCTTCATTTACATCCGTCAAAAAGAGCTTGAGGTTGATGTTCAAGAGTTGTTTGCTTGAGGTATATTCAATTTCACACAAAGACAACCTCAATGGATGGGTATCGTTTGCAACAGCTAGTAGTGTATACACTAAGAAAAAAGTAACATAGAATAATCTATACACAGACTTATTATTTTTAGACTTTAACTCAATAAATTGAAGTGAAATGGTCTCTAGTCTTTGGTCTTTTGTCTTTCAGAAAAAATCAATAGACAAAAGACCTTCGACCATAAACCATTTAAGATTCTTGAGCTTGTATCTCTTTCGCTTTCGCTTGAACTTCTTTAAAGACGCGGATTAAATTGCCGCCCCAGATTTTTTCAATCTGTTCTTCTGTATAACCACGCTCTACCATTTCGATGGTAATATTCATTACTTCACTCGCATCAAAGATACCTTCGATTCCACCACCGCCATCAAAATCACAACCTATACCAACATGATCAATTCCGGCAACTTCAATGATGTGGTCAATGTGATCTACTACATGTTTGACAGTAGCAGGTGGAGCTGGATACTGTTCATTGATTTCACGGAATTTTTGTCTCATGGCCGTTCTTTCTTCGTCAGTCATCTCGTCTGCAGGCTTCATTCCGGCACGAAGAGCAGCTACTGCTGAGTCACGTGCTGGGTTTTCTGGTGCTTCGCGAAGATAATTAGCCAACATAGTTAATTGTACTACACCGCCATTTTCAGCCATTAGCTTTAACATCTCATCTGTCATATTACGTGGATGATCAGTTACAGCACGCGAGTTGGAGTGACTGGCAATGATAGGAGCTTCAGACAAGGCAATGGCATCATAAAATACACTATCGTTACCATGAGAAACATCTACCATGATACCCAGGCGATTCATCTCTTTGACAACTTCAGCACCAAAATCACTAATTCCTCCATGTTCTGGACCGTCAGAATCAGTTGCAGAGTCTGCTAAGTCGTTGTTAGATGAGTGTACCAAAGTGATGTATCGTATACCTTTATTAAAATACAGTTCTACATTAGAAAGATCTTTACCGATTGGATATCCATTTTCAATGCCCATATAAATGGCTCTTTTCCCTTCCTTTTCTAATGCATAAGCATCATCAGGATTAAGGGCAAGACCTACCATGTCGGAATGCCTTTGAGTAGAAGCTACAATAGAGTCTATCATTTGTAGACAAAGGGCTTTAGCACGCGTATTTCCATCATCATCACGGATATCCTGTGCAACAAAAGCAGCAAAAAAGATGGCATCTAGTCCACCTTCCTTCATGCGAGGATAGTCAACCTTAGAACCCGTTTCATTAGGATCATGTCTTTCGCCCATATTAAAACCAGGTTCGATCATACGCAAAGGCGTATCGGCATGGGTATCTATAGTAAGTACACGATCATGAATTTCGAGCGCATTCTCTTTTGGATCTTCTTCAACATCCTCTTCAGTATCGGTGGATGCAGGCTCACAGCCTGTCAATAAAAGTGCGAATAGTAGAAAAATAGGATAAGTGTAAGAGAGCTTTATTTACCTAAGTCAGCAATTATGTTAAAAAAGCTCTCTTACACT
>JBCBCD010000011.1:0-20408 GCA_038530915.1 Bacteroidota bacterium | reverse complement strand
AAAGTCAAAATAACTAGCTCTAAATCGGATACTTATTTTTTGTCCATTACTTAAGAAGCCAATTTATCCCAAGGACCAGTTATAGCTACCGTATCTCCATTTTCCTGAATATTGACAAATAAAGTTTTCCCCGAAGGAGAAAAGACAAGACCTGCAAATTCAGAACGCGAACTTCTATTGCATCCAAAATTGTAGATTTCTCCTTTTTTATTAATGCCACGAATGTGATTCAATTCACCATTGTCTTCACATAAGATGACATCTCCCCATGGCGCTATTGTCAAATTATCACAATTGTGTAAGATCGTTTTACTTTCAGATTCAGCAAATAAATCTACTGTACCTGGATTGTCTGCTTCAGCTTTCGTTCCTTCTGCTGGTGAAGGAACGTATCTAAAAATCTGTCCAAATTGTTCAGGACCACCATTTGTACAAGCAAAAAACAACTCACCATTGCCAAACCAGATGCCTTCTCCTCTTGCAAAACGAGTTCCTCCTTTTTCATAACCTTGCAAACGCAAATCATCTTCAGGTGATAATACATCTTCTATATCTATCCATTCCACTGGCATTTTATCAAATAATTCCATGGTGCGCTCTTCCCAATTACGGGTATCAAAGCTCTTTTTATTTTTGATAGCCAAGGCTTGTAGTTTGCCTCCTTCAGCCAGTTTTCCAGCTGCATTTGGAATGAATCTGTAAATCAAGCCATCATGTCTGTCTTCTGTTTGATATACGATACCTGTCTTAGGATCTACGCAAACTGCCTCGTGCATAAAGCGTCCCATTTCCAATAAAGGAGTTGGAGCCGCTATGGTTGGTTCTAAAGTTGCTGGAACTTCAAACACAAAACCATGATCTTTTTCAACTTTATCAGACTGCTTAGTTGTATCTTCCTCACAGGTCAACCAACTGTTCCATGGAGTGACACCTCCTGCACAATTGCGAGTTGTACCTGCCAGGCTAAGAAACTCTCTTTCCACTTTACCCGTTTCTTCATTATATACGATGGTAGTTGTTCCACCCAATGCAGGTTCTGAAGAGAAACCAGGGTCGTATAATTTTTGAAGATCTATTTTTTCAAACAGCTCATTTTCCAGACCAAAAGGACTGTCTTGGGGCGATCCCGGACTGTTTTCATGATTTCTTATTATGATTACTGTACCATCTGGGCCTTCAAAAGCGCCCATACCATCAGCTCTACCTGGTACCATGAAACCGTCGCTCATTACATTACCTGCTTTGGAAATGACTTTATAACTAAATCCTTCCGGCAAATCCATATAACCATTGGGATCAGTAATCATGTCAATGTTGATCGCTTCCTCTATATTCTTTACATCTGAACTACATTTAGAAAGAAAAAGGAATCCTAAACTTACTACTGCAGACTGTTTCAGGAAAGCTCTACGGCTTGCTGAATTGCTGGGCTCAAAATTATTTTTCATCATTGATGTGCTTTGTTTGCTTGGCTTGAATATACAAAGCAAGTATGATAAGGGTGCATCTTCCGTATTAGCTGATTATTAAATCTTAATGTAAACCTTGCTTTTTTAAATATTCCAGTAACAAAGCAGGTCTATCCGTTTGCATCATATTCACCTTTCTCTCAATCAACCATCCATAACTTCCTTCCGGATCGGTTAGGGCTCTATCATCATGATGATTGGCCGAACGATTAGCCGTAATGGTATTGACCCAAATCCAACTGTTGTATTGTTCACCATCGTCCAAATATTCTAGTGTTGGAGCCGTCTCTTTTTCAAAGCGTACTTGAACTACACTGAAGTCCAATTCTGCTTCAAATTCATTCAAGAAAGCAGTGATGTTTTTACTATTATCCTTAATTTTAGGCATGTAACACAAACTATCTAAATAAACGCCTGCCAATTCACGCATTTCATCCAATGGTAGATAAGTACCTAAAGTTACTTGCTTGACCGTATTTGTCTTTTTTAAGACTGGAAAAATCTGTGGAATAATTTTATCTACCTTATCCAGATTAATTAATATTTTTCCTTTTGCAAGTAACATGGCTTCTTCCAAGGTAGGGACAGTATGAGCTGTAATTTTTCCATCTTTGTCTTTCAATTTCAGCTTTTTCAATTCGCTTAGCGTAAAATCATTAACCTTACCCTTTCCATTGGTCGTTCGGTCCAAGGTCTTATCATGCATTAATATTGGTACTCCTTCTTTGCTTAATCGAACATCAATCTCAACCATATCCACACCCATATCAATACAGTTTTGAATCGATAGTCTTGAATTCTCAGGTGCATTTCGCCAGTCCCCTCTATGGGCTACTACCATCACATAGTTGTCAATCGGATCGTAGAGCATCTTTTCTAAAAAGGAAAAAGAGAAGTTTTTGTCCTTAGCAATAGACAAGTATTTTTTAGCATATCTTTTACCAAACTCCAATTGTGAGGTTCTGTCAAAATGATGTTCATCAAAATTTGTTAGCCCTTTGGAGGAAACGAAATAAGCATTTTCAATATACTCAGGTATTTTGGGCAACTCTTTTCTAATGTTCGCATAAGCATCATTCCAATGACCTACATTCCCAGCAATGAAAGAAAGGTCAGCTATGCCTAAATCTTTTCGATAGTCCTCTACCATTTGATTAAGCTCTGATAAATAGTTTTGGTAATCATTTCTGTTGGATTCGCCTTGGTGCCAAATGATGGCGTCAATTTCAGCCTTTGGAGCTACTTTTAAGGCTTGCTGTATTCTTAACATGCTTTTTTCATAATAGCCCAAGTCAGATCCTTTCAGCCAAGGTGCCAAAGCGCTTCCACCTCTTGCATTTACAACCATTAAGATCGTATCATTAGCATAAGCTTCAGAAATAGTCTGTACGAATGAATATACCATACTCAAGCGCTGGTATTTCATGTCTTTTCGCACATTAGAAAAAGTATTGAATGGATGCTGAGCTTTTATAAATGCTCCTTTATCATTCAATATGAATATCCGATCTGATTGGATGGAATCCTGTGGTTCAAGATGAGCTCTTCCTGCCATATTGGACTGCCCCATGAAGATGAAGAGTCGTTGTTTGGCTTGTAATTTAATGCTTAGGATAAATAATGTTAGAAGTAATAATATATTTAGTTTCATGTTGTTTTTTACCATGGAGTGCATGGAGTTAATTATTGTGTAAAATAAAAAAACTAAAAACCCAAAGCTACGAACTAGTTCCTGAGTACTTCTACTGAATAAGCTTTAATCAGCTCATAATTGGTATCATACAAAGTGGACACCTGATACCAATCTGCTTTAGCAGTGTTTTTTGTGAATTCCATGATGATGAAACCGTGATTGGTGATGTCAAACCAGGGCATATGCGGATTTTGGGCCCTTAAATCTGCTGCTTCTGCATCCACTTCTTCAGGTGAATTTTTCTCATCTGAATTGGTTGAAGAAATACTGCCTGGTGCAAATTCCTGAGTTATCAGTTTCCCTGTCTTTTCATTCGCTCCGTCTTTTAGTAAAAAGTGATAAGCGGAATGAACATTGCCGGTTGCAATCAAGAAGTTTTCTTCCGGATGTTCAGCGATATAGGCTAATAAATCCAAACGATCCTTAGGGTAACCCGTCCATTGGTCATAAGAGATGTAGTTGGAATCAGGACCGGCGTACCTTCTACTCATCAGGACCTGATTGCCCAATAAATTCCAAAGTGCTATACTGGTCTGAGAAGTTTTGTAGATCCAATCGAGTTGTTCTTTGCCTACAATGCTGGAAGAGGTGAATAATGAATCTAACTCCATAGGATTAGAAGCCTGCTCTGTTCTACAACACAAGCGGGTATCCAACATCATCACATTGACCAGGTCTGCAAAATCAAAGGAACGATAGATGGGCTCATCAGCAGTTTTATTGATGGGAATCCATTCGAAATAAGCTTTTAGGGCATTTGCTTTTCGAGTTTCCCACTTGCCTTCTTTATCTTCCTGATGACCTTGTGCTCCACCTGCCCAGGAATCATTAGCTGTTTCATGATCATCCCAAATATTGATCATCGGATAACGTTGGTGTAATTTCTGTAACATGCTATCTTCTCTATATTGCTGAAAACGAGTACGATAATCAGATAGAGAAAGGATTTCATGTTCCGGTTTATGTCGACGTCCCGTTGCTTTATATGCTCGTTCATAGCTACTTGGGTAAACTGAGGGATTTTCATAGATGTAATCTCCTAAGTGTAAGACGGCATCTATTACTTCCATATTTGCCACTGCATCAAACCCATTGAAATACCCGCCTTCATATTTGCTACAATTGACAATAGCGAGACGTACCGTATCTGCTTGCTCAGGTAAAGTTTTTGTTCTACCTGTTGGTGAAAAGCTGCCATTGTATTCAAATCGATAAAAGTAATAACTGCCGGGTTCAAGTCCATCGACCAGTACTTTTGTTGTGTGATAATTTGATGGTATGGCTTGCGTTTTTCCTTGCTTTACTGTTTGGGTAAAATCAGCATCTAATGCCATTTCCCAATTTAATTCAGCTACTTGGGTTGTGTCTTGTAGGCTTACTCTTGTCCAAATCAAGACCTGATTTTTGCCGGGGTCACCGGAAGCTATACCTTGTGCGAATAGTTCAAGATCAGGTGATTGGTTGGTTGATTCATTTTGACAAGAACATAGACAGATGATGATGATCGAAAATATTGTGAATAAATACCTCATTGATTTTAGGTTTTTATAGCAGTCGTTTGTATCTAATAAATTCATTGCTTATTTATCAATTCTTTTTCATCGCAGAGTGACGCAAAGTTAGATGCCTAACTTTTTATGTCTATTTAAATTAGATATACATTTAGGATTGAGGTTCAAAGTGTGAAAACCCCTAAACACTCAACCCTAAACGCTAAACTCATTAATACCCTTGATTCTGTGTCAAATTAGGATTCAAATCTATTTCTGTTTGAGGAATAGGGAACAACTCCTGCTTATTCGGTAGGAAGGACAAATCAAATTGGTTGATGCCATTAATTTTTTCATCAGCTATTCCTAAGGTCATAAGGTCAAACCACCTTTGTTGCTCAAAAGCCAACTCAACTCGACGTTCATGAATAACTTCTTCACGGAATTCGTCCTGGCTCAAAGCTGGAGTGACATCAGGCATGTTTACTCTTGCTCTGATTTGATTGATGGCATCGTATGCAGTCGCAGTTGGACCATTTACTTCATTTTCAGCTTCAGCCAACATCAATAATAAGTCTGCATATCTCAATACAATCGCATCTACTAAACCCTGGTCATTCCAGGCAATTTCACCTTCTAATGTAATCTGTTTGCGCAAAAAGAAACTGGTAAATGCTACCGGATTTGACGTAGGAGTCAGTTCTTCCAGGCTTCCACCATTTGAGAAGAGCGCTCCCGGCACGATAATGGTTGCTTCCAATCTTGGATCTCTGTTGGCATATGGATTAGCCGGATCGTAATTAGAATTGGCATCTGTAATAGCAAAACCATCTGTTGTATAATAATCATCAACCAAGTTTTCCAAAACAGTCATGTAAAGTGTACCGGCCTGTACCCCAAAACGGTTGTAGTAATCTCCACCTCTGTCTAATTCATCAAATTTTACAGTAAATAAAGCTTCCTCATTGCCTTCATTGCTCTCAAAAAAGATAGCAGCATAGTTCAACTGTCCGTCTGTACCATCTCCTACTGATAGCAAGCCAGCTCCGGCCGTTTCTGCAGCAACAATAGCTTCGTTTACAGCACTTCTGGCCTCAGACCAATTGGCATTACCCAATCTAGCTTCGTACAACAATACTTTGGCTCTGAAACCTAAAGCAGCCTGTTTGGTAAATCTTCCCTCCTCACCATTGAATGGAGAAGCCCCCAATACATTGGCTGCACTTCCAAATTCATCCAAAATGAAGTTAACCAAGTCTGTTCGCGAAGTTCTATTCAATTGCAGGATCTCCTCTCTGCTAATAGGTGTTGTAATCAATGGCACTTCACCAAATAAATAGGTTAATCTCATGTAAGCTAAGGCTCTTAAAGCTTGAGCTTCTGCACGGATGGCATTGCGTTCTTCAGCCTGAATAGCTCCTTCATTGTCGATGTTTGCCAGCAAGAAATTGGCTCTTTGTATAACGATGAAAGGATCCTGATATAAATCTACAATGTTATTATTCACGTTTGCAGAAGATTGTCCTCTTCCATAATCCACAAAATCACTGATCGAATTAAATTGAGCAACTGCATTATCAGTTACACCATCAAAAAGAGCCATCAAGCTGTACATACCAGATGTTTGCAAAGCATCATAAACACCATTTAATGCTGCCGGGAAATTTTCCGGATTGGCATAAAAAGCTTCCGGTGTCAAAGAATCTTGCGGTAGCAATTCCAGGTCATTGTCACAGGAGTGGAACAACATAAAAGCCGGAAAGCTGATTAATATTAAGATTGATTTATTGATTTTCATTTTTTTGATTTTAAATACCAGCAATAGATTTTATTTGAAAATTGCATTAATACCGAAAGTAATGACCTTGTTTTGTGGCAATACATTCGTCGCGTGTGATTCAGTAGTAAATCTTTCAGGATCTAAGTCAATCAAATCTGTTTGTGTCCAAAGATTTTGGCCATTCACATAAAATCTGAGTGATTCAAATGGTAGATTAGCTAAGGCATTGCTTGGTAAGTTGTAAGCTAACTGTAGATTTTTCAATCGAAAATAAGCTCTATCCTGCACCCAGAATGAATTTTGCTTGGCAGCTGTTTCAATAGAATTACCATTATAACCACGGCGATCCACCCATACCCTTGGTACCGTCTCACTTGGATTTTCAGGCGTCCAGCGGTTTTCCAACCAATAGGATCTTACTCCGGCAAATGGGAAAGGTCCATACATTCTTGCAGTCCATATATTCGCTTTTCCAATTCCTTGGACCAAACCTGATAATTCAAATCCTTTGTACGTAAAGCTAAAGTTGGCACCATACAGCCATTCCGGTTGACGATTTCCAATCACAGTTTGATCATCTGCGTTGATGACGCCATCACCATTTAAGTCTGTGTAACGGAAATCTCCGGGCTCTGGTGTACCAATAAAGGAATGATCAGGTGCAGCATCTATCTCAGCTTGAGATTGGAAAATACCTGCTAATTGGTGACCAAAGATCGCATAAATAGGTTGTCCTCTTACGATGTAAACATTATCAGACCTACTCAATTGGATGATGTCGTCATTATCAGCTAATTCCGGATTGATGGCTGTAACTTCGTTTTGTACATTGGTCACATTGAATCCTATGTTAAAGCCTACTTGACCAATTTTATCCTGATAGTTTACCAATACTTCCCAGCCTTCATTTTGCATAGAAGCAGCATTTACTGTGGTAGAAGCAGAGATTCCTGAAGTTAGTGGATTTTCAAGGTCGGTTAAGATATCATCAGTTTCTTTGAGAAAGTAATCAGCTTCAATGCTTAATTTGTCCTTAAACATTCTTAAATCAATACCTATATCTGTAGTTGTCGTTTCTTCCCATCTCAAGTCCGGATTACCCAATCTAACTAAGGCAGCTCCAGAATTTCCATTGTAATTCACACCCAAACCTACCTGAGACGCAAAAGGATACAAATTAGAACTTTGATTACCCAGGCGTCCCCATGAACCTCTTACTTTCAAAAATGATATCAAGTCAGTGTTCCAAAAGGATTCATTAGATACTATCCAACCCGCTGAAAAGGCAGGGAAGGTTGCCCAACGATTGTTGGAACCAAAACGAGAGGATGCATCTCTTCTTAAGTTGACCTCAAATAAATAACGATCATCAAAGCTGTAATTGATTCGCCCAAAGAACGAAACCAAGCCCCATTCGCTGATTCCACCATCTGTTTCCAGTAAAGAACCTTGCCCCAAACTGATTACATCCTTGGTACCAAATTCTCTTTCTCTAATATAAGTACGATCAATATTCGCTTTTTCTCGGTTAAATCCGGCTAAAACTCCAAAATTGTGTTTGTTGATTGAAAAATCGTAAGAGCCTTGCAACCAGGTTGTTACATTTAAGGATTGCAATTGATTGGATACCAAAATATTCCCCCTGTTTCTGGTACCATTGCCATTCGTCCAAGGGTTTCCGGTCACTGGATCATAGGTAACATATTCTCTCTTAATATCTGTAATTACTTCGTTCTGGTAGTTTAATCCTACCGTTCCAAGAAACTTAAGGTTTTCTATTGGTTCAAACTCAATGTAGGCTTTACCCAAAAAGTCATTGCCACTCAAATCAATCGTTTCATTATCAGCTACCCCTTGTCCACTTGGTCGGTTTCTTTCAATACCCAAAGCCGCTTCAATTGAGCCATAACGACCAAACTGGTCAAAAACAGGTACAACCGGGTGTTGAATCATAGCACCAGAAAAAACAAGACTTCCTTTATTAGAGAAAGATCTACCTGTTTGATCTTTAGGTGTCAAATTGCCATCCTCATTGAAATAAGCGAGATTGGTACCAAAAGAAAATTTATCTGAAACTTTCGCAGTTAAATTCAAGCGAGAAGAATAGCGTTGATAATCATTTTTCCCTGCCAAAAATCCTTCCTGGTACAAATAACCGGAAGAGAAGTAGTAATTGACTTTCTCGGTACCCCCTCTGAAAGAAAGATTATGATTGGTGATTGGAACATCCTCCTTAGTCATTGCATCCATCCAATTTGTAGATGCTATGTTATCATAGCGGTTGATGTCTTCCTCATCGAAGCCAAAGTTGCGATTGCTGTTGATAGCGGCTTCGCGGTACAACTCCATATAATCTCTGTTGTCCCATACCATATCCGGTAGAATAGTAGGGTTGGATACTCCAAAATAACCATCGTATTGGATGGTTGCTTTTTCGTTGAATTTACCCTTCTTAGTGGTGATTAAAATAACACCATTTGCAGCCCTGGAGCCATAAATCGAAGCGGAAGCAGCATCTTTCAAAATATTGATGCTCTCAATATCATTTGGATTAACACTATTGATAGGTGCCTCAATACCATCAACCAAAATCAAAGGATTAGAATTATTTAAAGTACCAATTCCTCTGATAATTATATCCGCCTGGTCATTACCAGCTTCACCAGAATTAGTATTAATAAAAACACCTGCTGACAGCCCCTGAAGGGCTTGTGATGTTTGAGTGATTGGACGGTTTTCAATGGCTTTATTATCAATATTTGCTACTGAACCAGTAAGGTTTACTTTCTTCTGTATGCCATAACCTACAACTACGATCTCATCCAGGCTTGAAACAGACTCTTTTAAAGTTATGGTTAAAAGCGTCTCATTGCTTACTGTAAGCGCTGTAGATTGGTAGCCAATGTAGGAGACAATCAGATCAAAAGTTCCCTCAGCGGGTACGGCAATAGAGAAGGAGCCATCGGCATCCGTTACAGTACCTCTTCCGTTTTCCTTCACGACTACGGTGGCACCTACCAGTGGTTCCCCAGCTTCTGATTTCACCTTCCCTTTGATGACCTTATCATCCAGTAAACTCAAAGAAGTCACTTCGTAAATCGCCTTAATACTTTGAAATGATTCATCCTTTCTTAATCGCTCAATATCCGGAACAAATAAATGCATTTTCTTAAGGGCTTTCTTTTGAGTTTGCTCTTCATCCGGTGCGACATAAATGATTTCATTTTTCACTAAAAACTTCAATCCAGTTTGGCTTGTGAAATACTTTAGTAATTCTGCTAGTTTGACTTCTTCATTTTGATTAGAAACGGTAATGTTTTTAATCAACTCGTAATTGTAAGTAAAGTGGAAATCACTTTGCATTTGAATGTCCGTAAAAGCGCTTTCCAAACTGATGTTCTTCCAATCACTAGTTATGTAGGTTTTTTCAAGCGCTTGTGCCTGACCAGTCGAAGCGATGGTCATTGTAGCAAAGAGTGCTTGTAAGCATCCCACATAAAAGAAGAATTTTGACATAGCAATAATTTTCTTTCGTAAGCAATGTTTCATAACTTTAAATTTGAGAAATTAAATAATAGAATTTCAGCTTTTGCCAGTGTCGTATTCCCAATCTCTCGACCAAAAGTGCTTGGGAAATGGACCGGCAAAAGTTTTTTTTAAACTCTTGTCTGAGCTGAGTGTCCTGCCTTGTTTTAACTAGTTATTTTTTTAGCTTTGGTTTTACTCTTGCTTTATTGTCTCCTTCAATTGTTATTGTGTAATCCATTGATGTATTGATGATCTCTATTACATCCTGTAATGAAAGCGAGGCTGCCTCCTGTCGGTGAACCAATTTTCCTTCTATCAATTCTTCTTGCTCAACTATCACCTCTAATTCATACCATTCTTCTAACCACTCTTTAACCTCATTAATACCAGCCTGCTTTAAACTGATGATCCCATCTTTCCATGCATATAGATGATCCCCCTCAAAAATGGTCTTTGAAAAACGTTGTGTCATTGTATAATAAGTCACCTGTTCCCCCGAATCCATGAACAAGCTGGTATCCTGATGTAAGATTTGCACTTTACCTTCTACTAATGCGATACTATTTTTGAGGTCTTCTTCATCAGCATTGAGATTGAAACTTGTCCCTAATACTTTGATATCGAAATTCTGAGTATTCACAACGAAAGGACGCTCTTGTTCTTTGGCAACATCAAAAAATGCCTCTCCTTCCAAATCAATTGTCCTTAAGCTATCGTTAAACCTCCTGTAGTAAGTCACTTTGCCATGTCTGTTTAACCAGATCTTTGACCCATCCGATAAATTGATTTCTTTTGCTTCTTTATCCGGATTATAAACTACGATCAATCTATCAGCATTATTAAATAAGTTATTCAACACAAAACCTGCCAGCACTATGAAAATGATTGATGCTGCAGCCATCCAAACCTGTCTTCTATAAACAACTCTAGGTTGAACTTTTTCTTCCTGAGTAGACTGAAGGATGTAATCAAACATTTCTGTGGATATCTCTTCATTGATTAATCGTTCATCTGAATTTCTTTCCGCCCAATCTTTCTGCATATATTGTTCAAGCTGATGAATTTCATCAGCCATAAGATATTTCTGGAAGCGTTCCAACTCTTCCTTATTCAGTTCTCCGCGCAGATATTTCTCTATTATATTTTGATCGATCATTGTTTATTTGAGACTTTCATTAGGGATACGAATGGAAAAATTCATTTCCCTAATTAGGTGAGAAAAAATTAGAAAAAAATTCTAAGAATGGTTGCCAGCTTCTTTCTGATGTATTTGGTAGCTAGTTGAAGATGAGAATCCACCGTTTTGGGTGAGATGGACATGGTTTTTGCAATTTCATCCATACTCATGCCTTCCAGTTTATTCATTTTGAAAATCATCTTTCTCTTAGAAGGCATTTCATCTATAATTTTTGCCACTTGCTGCTGATATTCAGAAAGTGTGATAGAGGATTCAGTTTGTAGATCCTTTGAAGGTAGAGAAAGTAAATAATTGGCTTCGAATGTTTTGGTGCGTGCTTGTTTTCTTAAGTTATCTATGATCAGGTTTTTACTGATGGTAAAGATTTGAGCCTCCAGCGGTTTCTTTTCAGATAGTTTCGCTCTTTTATCCCAAATTCTGATAAAGACTTGCTGCGTGATTTCGCGGGCATATTCTTCATCCTTTACGTAATTCATAGCAAAGCGAAACACTTTGTGATGGTAGGTTTGGTAAACTTCTTTAAAAGCAGCCTGATCTGCTTTTTTCAATAATTCTACTAAATTGGCCATTTAGCTAATGCGTGTGTGATTAACTAAATTAGTTAGCTGGTGAGGCTTATCCAAAGAAGTGGGAATTAAATAATTGTAAAGAATAGTTATTTGTAGAGTCTGCTAGCTATCGCTAGCAGGCTCTTAGTGCTTTTTTCTCGACTTCAAACTAACCGAATACGGTATCCAGCTCGTAAACTCCTTCTCACGAATAGAAGAAACAAAATGCCAATCTGCCACTAACTCTTCTTTGGTGATAGTCAAGACGATGAATCCATGTGAATTCTGATGATACCACAACAAATTGTCTTTTTCATCCAACTTCTTTGCATTCTTAGCCAGTACCTTTTCATCAAAGAATACTTTTTCAGCATTGTTGCCAGAACTGATGGACCCCGGACAAAACTCGTGCATCAAAGTATCCGTTTTTTCTTCATTGAAAATGATGTAATGGTGTGGGTTGTGTGCGTTACCGGTGGTAAAGACCACATTCATGCCTTCATTTTCTTCTACAAAGCTCAGGAACCGATCTCTGTCATAAGGAAAGCCAGGCCAGCGATTCCAGCCTTTGTCTTTGATTGCGATTAATAGCTGGTTGCCAAATACATTCCAATGCGCATTTTTGGCAGTAATGTCATCTTTGATCCACTGCAATTGTTCATTGCCAATGATGTGTCTGCTGGTATCTCTGAGAGATGCTTCTGTTTTGGTCACTTCACTTTTACAACAAACTCTTGTATCCAACATCAATAAGTTGACCAAATCACCGTATTGGAAGGCGCGATAAATTTCTTCTCCCGGCTCAGGTCTTAATGGAATCCATTCATGGTAGGCTTTGATGGAATTATCCAAGCGCTCTTGCCAGGTACCACCGAACTCAGCATAGCCCAGTTTCTTCTTATCCAGCTTTTTCATGGCGATTTCATGATCGTCCCAGATGGCAATCATGGGAAACTTCGCATGCAATTTCATCAGTGAAGTGTCTGCCCGATATTGAGCATAACGGGTGCGATAATCTTGTAAAGAAAAACACTCATGTGGTGGGTCATGCTGGCGGCCGGTTGCTAAGAAAGCCGGATAGTAAGAGCCTCCTTCTCTGGCAGCATCATTCTCATAAATGTAATCTCCAACATGAATTACAACATCTACTTCCATATTGGCCAATACTTCGTAAGCATGGTAATAGCCACCGGTATATTTGGCACAATTGACAACACCTATTTTTAGCTGATCGATGTCTTTTGGTAAAGTATTGGTTCTTCCAACTTCAGAGTAAGTATCTCCTACCAGAAAACGATAGTAATATTTACTCCCCGGATTCAAGCCTTCTGCGATTACTTTTACACAGTAATCCATTTCTCTTTTTGCTGTTGCTTCTCCTTTTTTTACCACATAAACAAAAAACTCATCTGTAGCTACTTCCCATTTCACCTGAGTATTGGAAGAATCTGCTGCCAAATATCTGGTCCATAGTAATACACTTTCTTGAGCAGGATCACCGGAAGCAATACCATGCGTAAATGCCCCGAGATTAGTAGATTGTGCATTACAACTTGAAGTTGAGAGGAAAAAACTGCTAATAAGCAAAAACAGCAACTTATTCATTGGCTGGCATTTTTAATGATGTTTTTGAAGGCATTTTATCGACTTGCAGCATATCTATTGTCAGGGCTTGTTTTTTACCACTTGGCGTTTCGAATTGTATGTCTAAAACGTATTCCTTGCGATGTTGGAAGTAATGAATTTCAACTTCATGCATCCCTTTGGTCAATTCAATGGTTCCTGAAACAGACCTCGCTTTGTGCTTGATACGATCAGCTAATACTTCTTTTCCATCGATATATAATGCAATGGCATCATCAGAAACCGCACTGAAGTGGTAAGTTCCAGTTTCATCAAAGCTGGCTTTAGCGTGGTAGGATAAGCCGAAAAATTTCTCTTTGCCGGATGTCTTCATTGGATCTAATGTCTTAGTGAATCGGATAGATTCAGCTTGCTTTTTCCTGATTTCTTTTAGGTTAAAACCCAGATCCTTTCTCGCAGCATAATCATAGATCTTTACAATGGCTCCTTTTCCAGGTTTGACTGGCTTGAGTTTCATCTTATCTACTGTACTCTTCATTCCTTCCTCATTGATCAAAACAGCCTTAATGGTTGTAGCTTTAGTAATGGTAAGCGAACTATTGTATTTGCTGGAGTTCTGATCAGGAGTAGAACCATCTGTTGTGTAATAAATGTTGGTTCCAGGAACCTGAGCATTCATCGCTACAGTGTATTGATCTATGAATTCCACTTCTTCATTAGGTAAAATCTTGAAATCTGCTTTTTCAACTTTTATCACACTTTTTCCACCTAAAAACAGGTCAGGATATTCTTCCATTTCGTAGCCGATTGTGCCATCAAATTCTAACTGTACCTTCTTGTTGATGTTGAAAGGCTCCAATGCGAGTAGATCTACAGTAACCATCTTTTCAGATCTAGCAGGAATGGTCATGCTCATTTTATCTTCCAGAGGAATCATAGTGTGATTGTGGTAAAACCTACCTTTCAAGTACAATGGATGGTCAGACTTGTTGATGTATTTCAAATAAGCGGTTCCTTTTGAGATGTTTTTCTCATCATCTACCAGGACATATGATTCGTAAAACACAGCATCAATCAAAGCACGTGAAAGTTTGGCTGTTTTGGCATTGGCTACATCATGAGATAAGATTCCATCCAATCTCAGATTGGCCATTGAGGGACCTTCGTCTGTCATAGTCACCCAGGTGATGTGATCAAACGAACCAAAACTATTGCCCAACAAAGGTGAACCGCCACCAGTAGTAGCCAGTACATAATAGTCTTTGTTTTCATGCTCTGTAGAGTGCAAATAGGTATGTTGATGTCCGGCAAAAACGGTGTAATCTCTATCCTGTAAGATTGCTTCTAAATCATCAAAATTACTATCGTGGTCGTATCGCCACAATGGATGGTGCATGAACACCATAGTCCAGCGTACTTCTTTATTCTCTTCTAATACTTTTTTGAAATAATCAACTTGTTCTTCACTCAAGGTTTGAGTTCCCTCATTGGTAAATAAGCCCAGGAATAGCACATTCTTGTAAGTAAATGAATAAAAAGGGGAGCCAAACATTTTATTCCAGTACTCAACTTGCCAATCATTATTTGCCTTTATGTCATGATTGCCTGCTAAGTGAAAAAAGGGCATTTTCAATGGCGCTATTCTATCAAAGTGGCCTGCCCATTGTTTGTCAAGAGTAGCTGAATCTTTGCCTGCTTTGCCACGGATTAAATCTCCTACACTCATTACAAATTCAGGCATCAGCCAATTCAATTTCTTCACAGCATCTTCGAAAATGCTGGGTCTTGGACTTCCGGTTCTATCTGTGACGATAGCAAATTGGAAGTCAGCTGGATCATTGGCAAAATCCAGGTGGGTCCAGGGTGTTTTTTCTTTGTTGAAATCGGTTTTGAAGTCTTTTACTTCTTGGGAGAATAGTGGCAATATCAGAAAGCAAAGTGCCACGATAAGGATATTTTTCATTACTAGTGGATTTAATTTCACCATAGTGTTGCATGGAGTTGCATAGAGTATTCCATGCAACTCCGGCGACACCATGGTGATTAAAAATTACCAACCTGGATTATTCGTCAAGTTTGGATTAATATCTAAAGCAGATTGTGGAAGTGGCAATAAGTAGTTTCTGTCATCCCATTCTTTGGTACCCGCTTCAAAACGTTCGCCATCCAGAGCACCAGGGCGAGCAGCATCGGTAGAAATTCCTTCTACTACACCAAAAACCTGATCACCCAATCTGTATCTCCAGATATCAGACATGCGTTGGAACCCTTCACCTGCGAATTCATACCTTCTTTCCAATAAAACTGCATCGATCAAGTTATTTCCGGTCGTACCATTGCCCAACTGCAAAGGCACATCAGCAATGGAGTTGTAGCTTGGCATTCCAACTCTGTTTCTCACCTGATTCAAGTAAGTGAATGTTTCGTCACTGTTATCCGCTGCACGGCATTCTGCCATCATCAATAAAACTTCAGCATAGCGGATGATTTTGAAATCTGCATGGGCACGACTAGGATTCTCATAAATAAGTGTCGAATCATTTTCGATACCTAAACCGGAATATTTACGCATCAACAAACCTGTTTCGATAGCTGTACGACGGCCGATTCTATCATCTCTATTTGTATTGATATCTGGGTGAGGTTGGAAAACATAATAGCCTGTTCCTCCACCATCTACAGATTGCAAGGCATCACCAGGCAAGATGAAAGAAGCTCTCAACCGAGGGTCCATATTGTCATAAGGCGCTTCTTCAAAGTAAGTTGTACCTAATTCATCAGCAGGTGCTTTTCCGTTGATGGTTTGGAAAGCGCTAATCAAATTCCACGTACCACCATATTGTCCCTGATTGTTCCCAGAACCTTCTCCAGTTCCCTGGAAGGCTCCACGAGGTAGGCATTTATTGGCCATCTCTTCGTAGAATAAGGTTCCTTCCAAATACACTCTTGACAAGATTACTGATGAAGAAGTATTTCCTCCATTGAAATCAGAATCCGGTACAAATAACCTCTCGAAACCGTCAATTCCATCATCTAACATAAAACCGCCTTGCTCGATGATTTGACGACAAGCTGCTTCTGCTTCATCATAAAGAGTAGTTGGGTTTGAATGCCAACCCAAGGCATCCAGGTTTGCTCTGGCCAACAAAGCCAAGGCAGCCCATTTGGTAATGCGACCTTCTTCATTTCCCGAATAAGACTCTGGTAATACATCCGCCGCCGCTTGCAATTCACTAACAACAAAGTCAAATACCGTTGCACGAGCATCTCTTGAAGGGAAGAAGGTACCATTTTGTGGTGTCGTTACTAAAGGAACATCACCATATAAGAATACCATTCGCTCATAAAGCATTGCTCTAACCACTCTTGCTTCTGCTTCCAATCGTGCTCCTATGCCTGAAGTTTCAAAAGAAGCATCAGGAATACGAGAAATCACTTCATTACACTGGCGAATGCCGCCATACTGGTAAAAATTCAATAAGCCATCAGAATCTCCTATTGTAAAATCCAATTGAGAACCAAATCTTCCTCTACGTCTCCATCCATCATCCGACCAAAACCACATCCTTTGATCGCTTTGATCGGCTTCCAAAAATGGCAGGTAAGTATACAATCCATTTACCGCCAATATCATATCCGCTTCTGATTTATAAACCAGATCAGAAGTATAAGTATCTTCCGGAAATACTTCCAAAAATTCATCTTGATCACAAGCACTGAATGCCATGAACATTAGCACTAAAAGGGAAAGATTGAATATATTTTTCATGATATAGTTATTGCAAGATTTTTATAATGAAATGTTTAAGCCCACTGAAGTCTTCAATGGTAGAGGGTAGTTGAATGAAGTTGCTCCAAATTCAGGATCGAAGTTGAACTCTTCTGCCGGGAAATTGCTCCAAAGTACGCCTAGGTTTTCGAAAGAAACATACAGATCCAAACCTTTTATCCAACCCAACTTGTTCAATACTTTCTGATCAAAAGAATAACTCAGATTGACGTTCTTGATTTTGATGAAAGCTCTGTCTTTGATCAAGCCAGATACATTGGGTTCGTATGGCCTATTGTTCAAGTAAACCAATGGGAATTCTGAATCGGTATTGTCTGCTCTCCAGGTATCTCTTTGGTAGTTATAAGGGCCGATGCCTCCACTGGTGTATGCATTTAAAACACTGCCGCTATTCCACCATTCATAAGCACTTAATACCCCGTAAATTCTTGTAGACAGAGTGAAGCCAGAATAAGATAAAGCCAGGTTACCACCAATTCTGTAATTATCAACTGCATCATCACGCAAAATCACACGATCATCAGCATCAATAACACCATCTCCATTTTGATCTACATATCGGAAACCACCAACATATCTACCTAAGTCATCTCCTTGCGTTACTACACCCGATTGATCTACATTGTAACTTTCTACTTCAGCAGCTGAGTTGAAATAGCCATTGGTTTCCCATCCATACCAAACGCCTCTAATCGGAGAACCTTCAATTTGGTAGTTTTCAGGATCAGTATTCAAAGGAGCATCACCTTCACCAGATGTGATTTCACTATTGTAGTAAGATAGGTTGAAGCCTGCATTTACGCCAAACTTTCCAAAGTTATCACGATAACCAAGGCCTAACTCATATCCCCATGTTTTAGCATCATATACATTGTCAAGTACACCACCTAATCCACTTTCAGCGGAAGTCAATTGGAAAGTAATGATGTCACTTCTGTTGTCGATGAAGTAGTCACCGTTGAAGTAGATTTTTCCTTGCAATAGTTCGAGGAATAAACCGAAGTTCAATTTCTCAGAAGTTTCCCAGGTCAAGTCAGGATTGACAGCATTTGACAATTGAATGGTTGGTTGTATGTTTCCACCAAATGCGATACCTGCCAAGTCTGTAATTGCCGTTTCGACACCATTTAAAGTTCCATCATCACCATTGATCCCCCAAGAAGCTCTCAGTTTCAAGCCACTGATGAAATCAAGATCTTTCATGAAGTCTTCTAAGTGTACATTCCAGCCTGCAGAAACTGCCGGGAAGAATCCCCATTTGTTCTTTACAAAGTTGGAACTTGCATCTGCTCTAAAGTTGAATTCCAATAAGTATTTACTATTTAAATCATAGCTCAACCTAGAGAAATAAGAGATGGTCGAACGATCATTGGCAAAAGAAGCATCATTACCAAAACCTTCGATCTGTGCACCCAAATTCAAACTAGGTAGATTATCCAGGATGAAATCAAATCTTTCTGCTGAAAAACTAGTTGTTTCTCCTTCTGTGGTTTGTAAACCTACTAAAGCATTCAGGTTGTGCCCACCTGTCAAGCTTAAATCGTAATTAGCTGTCAATAAAGTATTGATTCTATTGGTTCGGCTGGTGCGATTGGCCAAACTTCTATCTGAACTGGCAAAGGGCACAGGGTTTCCGTTTGGTTCCAAATCTTCAAAATCAAGGATAATGTATTCGTAAGGATTGTTCCATACTAACTGATCATTGTTTAGGTTGAAGTAAGATACTCTACCTTCAATCATTAAGTTGTCAATTGGTTTTACCTGACCGTACAACTGCAAGTTCAATTCATCTAATTTTACATTGTTGAAAGAACCGGAATTTGCTGCTGCAATCGGGTTTTCTGCAGCACTTGTTGATCCTTTGAATACATAAGTACCTGCTAATTCACCGCTATTTAATTGAACCGGGAAGAATGGTTGACCTCTAAGTCCATTCCCTGTACTCAAAGGTACATTGTTGATTTCCTGATAAGCATTGAAAATATTCGTTCCTACAGTCAACCAATCGGTTACATCCGCATCTAGTTTCAAACGTAAACTTAAACGTTCTAAATTGTCTTCTCCTTGAGTCGTACCGTCCTGATTCAAATAACCTAGTCCCATTAAGTAACCTACTTTTTGAGTACCGCCACTTAATGTCAGGTTGTTGGAAGATTGAAATGCTGTCTCGTTGTACAATTCTTCTATCCAGTTTGTTTCAGGATAAAAGCCACTAGCTGCTCTGTCCAGATCTGCTTGTGTGAAAGTTGGTGTGAAGGTAGAAGGGTCAAAATCAGGATCCGAAATGGAAGCTTCGGCCAACTCTGCTTCATTGAAAAAGCTCATCCATTCCAAAGAGTTAGGTTGATCAGCAGTGGTAACTGGTTGTTGCCAAGCTACATTTGAATTTAAAGTAATGCTTGGTTTTTGGTCTCTTGACGTATTTTTTGTAGTTATCAAAACAACCCCATTAGCACCTCTGGCACCATAAATCGCTGTTGAGGCAGCATCTTTCAAAATGGTTACAGATGCGATATCATATGGATTGATGTTGTCAATGCTACTTTCAAAACCATCTACTAAGATCAAAGCGTTTTTATCTTCCAAAGCACTAGCCGCACGTACCTGTATACCTACATTGGCTCCCAATTGTCCACTCGTTTGATTTAATATCAAACCTGGAATAGAACCTACCAAAGAAGACTCTAAGTTGGATACCGGACGCTTATCTATTTCCAATTCTTCAACTTCTATTTGATCAACAGCAGCACTAACCTTAGAATTCAATTGAGTACCATAACCAACTACAATGACTTCGTTTAACTCCGTTAAAGTAGAGGTCAAAATGATGTTTAGCTCTGTTTGATCACCTACCTGTACTATTTGTGTTTGGTATCCGATGTATGAAACTTCCAAAGTTGCATTTCCTTCATCAGGTACTGAAATAGAGAAAGTCCCGTCAATATCTGTTACCGTGCCTTGTCCAGATTCTTGTACCATCACTGTTGCTCCTATCAGTGGCTCTCCATCTTCAGAGGTGATGGTTCCTTTTACTACTTCATACATTTTGGCACTTTCCAAAGAAACCTGATAAATGACTTTGGTATTCATGGAGGAAAGATCTTTCTGGAGAAGTTCTATGGCTGGAACATCAAGATGAATTTTTTCAGATTTATTTTCATTGTCTTTGCTTCCTTTTTGTCGAGAAACATAGATTACATCTTTTTCAACTAAAAATTGAAGATCGGTTTGAATAGCGATAAACTTCAACAGGTCGGCTAAAGGCAAATCGGTACTTTTATTAGTTACAGTGATTTTACGGATCAAATCATAATTGTAATTGAAATAA
>JBCBCD010000010.1:7946-20416 GCA_038530915.1 Bacteroidota bacterium | reverse complement strand
GTCGATATGTTGCGTCAAAGATCCAGACCTTATCTATTTTCAAATACTTTGGCACCAGCTATAGTAGGAGCTTCTATCGAAGTGTTAAAAATGCTTTCTGAAACTACAGAACTCAGAGATAAACTCGAAAACAATACCAATTATTTCCGTTCAGCAATGACAGCTGCGGGTTTTGATATCATCCCGGGTTCTCATCCTATCGTACCTATTATGTTGTATGATGCAAAGCTATCACAAGAGTTTGCTTCCAGATTATTAGATGAAGGCATTTATGTGATTGGCTTTTTCTATCCAGTAGTACCTAAAGGCAAAGCCAGAATACGTGTGCAGTTATCTGCCGGCCATGAGCAAGAGCATTTGGAAAAAGCAGTGGCTGCTTTTACTAAAGTAGGGAAAGACTTGGGAGTTGTTTCATAAGTCATAGGTCATAAGTCATAGGTCATGCTGCGCTAACTTGTACTTGCCAGAGCAGCATGACCTATGACCTATGACTTATGACCTATGATCAATAAACCCCCAGTTGATTCAGGTTTTCTGGCATTAGACTTTGCTTGAAGTCTTTTTGTAGCAACAGTTTAATGTTGGTCAAAACTATAGAGCCCATGTTGGGACATCTTAAGAAAATATTGTTTTTGTGATGATAAGCAAGTTCTGAACGCAGTTGTTCTATCTTCTTTGGACTGGAAATGCTGTCTTTGATCATGACTTTGAATAGCTCTTTTGCTCTTCTTTGAGATGCTTTAACTCTTGCCGCAATCAGTGATCTTTCTTCAATTTGGTATTGCTTGACAGTAGCTGGACTCATGTGTTCAATACCAATCATGATGATGGGATTATTCTCCTTGAAGTATTGTGGGAGGTAAAAGCTTTTTCTGCCTTCATAAGATTGTTGGTCAAAATCTATGGCTCGCATACGAAATTGTGAGCCTTCAATATCAGGCGTAATCCCTACCACATAATTATAGGACCTCATATCACCTAATAATCTAACAAAACACCTTTCGTTGAACTTGGTAAATTCTTTGGCGATCCTGATTTGATTAAAAGTCGAATCTTTTAAATGGTGTTTGATAAAATCATCACCGGGGATGCCGACTATATGTTCTTCTATTAAGGTGTTATTGTGTACAAAGAAAGTAACAGTATTGGGAGAGAGGAGTTCCTCCAACTCCAAGCCATAAACCCTTGAAGCATCCGCTTTTTTAACATAGAAATGGTCGTAATTGTCATTCAGGCGGTTGATGATACGTACTCTAAAAGGATGAGAATTTCCGAACGTACAAAAATCTATTCTGGCAACATGAAGGTGTTCTAGTACTTCAATGTCACCATCTGTTTTTAACAGCGCATAGATATAGGTTAAACTTTCGTACAAATCATCCTGATCACTTTGTGGATAATAAACGGTTTCCCAAAGTGTATCATTTCCTTCTGTATCCAATAAAGGTAGAGAAGAATTGTACCTCAATAGATCTTCGTATTGTATTGGAAGTTCTCTATAGCGGTGGTACTTCGATAAATAATTTTTAAACGAATCATTAACAGGGTAGGAGAGCTTCTTTTTCGACGGAACGTGAGCTGGCATGTTGTAATGCTTTAATTGCTTGCTTATAGAATTTGGTTAGTTGTAACTCTTTACGAGTCACAACTAACCTAAAATACAGGGATTTCGTTATAATCCCAAGTTTATTTGAAGCCTATACCAACAGATTCATTTTGCATAAGACCTTCCAACTCACTTAAGACGGTGATGTCTTCTATTGTGGAAGGCGTTTTAAATGCTTTTCCATCAGCTATATGGCGCATGATCTTTCTAAGAATTTTACCTGATCTTGTCTTAGGTAGCCTATTGGCCACTACCACTCTTTTAAAAGAAGCAACAGGTCCCACCTTATCACGTACCATTTTAACGAGCTCTTTTTCTATTTGCTCAGGCGTAATACTTGATGTTCCAGCTTTAAGTACCACAAAACCTACCGGAATTTGTCCTTTTAATTCATCTTCAATGCCTATAACCGCACATTCTGCTACGGCATTATGAGAAGCTACAACTTCTTCCATTTCAGCAGTTGAGAGTCTATGGCCGGCTACATTGATGATGTCATCGATGCGACCGGTAATAAATACATAGCCATCTTCATCGATATAACCACCATCGCCAGTGAAGTAATAGCCTGGGAACATGGACAAATAAGATTTGATAAACCTCGGTGTGTCATTCCATAAATTAGGCAGACAACCGGGAGCGAGGGGGAGCTTAATTGCTACAGCGCCTTCCTGATTGGGAGCTAATTGATTGCCATCAGGATCTAAAATTTGAATGTCATAACCACAAACTGGCTTTGTAGCTGATCCTGGTTTCACAGGTAATAATTCTACTCCAACCATATTCGCCAACATCGGCCAACCTGATTCTGTTTGCCACCAATGATCGATTACGGGGACTTTTAGTAAGTCTTCGCACCAATTAAGAGTAGCAACATCACACCTTTCTCCTGCTAAGAAAAGATATTCTAAGCTCTCAGTATTGTATTTTTCTTTGAAGCTGCCAGTGGGGTCTTCCTTTTTTATCGCTCTAAAAGCAGTAGGTGCTGTAAATAGTACTTTTACCTTATAGTCTTCTATCACTCGCCAGAAAGCACCAGCATCAGGTGTTTTGATGGGTTTGCCTTCATATAAAATGGTAGAACAACCATTGATAAGAGGTGCATATACTATATAAGAATGGCCAACAACCCAACCGACATCAGAAGCAGCCCAATAAACGTCACCAGCTTGTACTCCATATACATTTTTCATACTGAACTTCATTGCCACAGCATGACCACCATTGTCTCTAACTACTCCTTTAGGAGTTCCTGTTGTACCAGATGTGTATAATATGTAAAGTGGATCTGTTGCATCTACAGGGACATAATTTGCAGGAATAGCGAATGCAAGCTCTTGTTCCCAGTCGAGATCTCTATTAGGTGTAAGTGGAGCAGAGATGAAATCTCTTTGATAAACAATGCAGTGATCTGGTTGATGAGTAGATTCTTCCAAAGCAGCATTAACGATCTTCATGTAGTCAATGATTCTATTGATTTCTTTTCCACCGCTTGCTGCCAAAAGTAGTTTGGGCTTAGCATCATCTATCCTAATCGCCAGCTCATGAGGAGCAAAACCACCAAATACTACGGAATGCACTGCACCTAATCGTGCACAAGCCAACATAGCGATAACCGTTTGTGGAATCATTGGCATATATATAACTACAGTATCTCCCTTCCGAATTCCTCTTGCTTTCAAAACACCAGCAAATAGTTTAACCGCATCTAATAACTCTTTGTAAGTATATTGGCTTTTTGTGTCCGTAACAGGAGAATCATAATAGAGTGCTACCTGATCTCCTCTGCCATTTTCTACATGAACATCTAGTGCCAAGTAACAAGTATTCAATTTGCCACCCTGAAACCATCGATATAAACCACTATCGTCTTTGGAGAGTATGGTTTCCGGAAAATCAAACCATTTAATGGCATGGGCTTCTTCTTTCCAGAACAGTTCTGGTGCCGCCAGACTTCGGTCGTAAAATTCTTTATAGTTCATAATCTTATTGGTTAAGAATTTAATGCTTTAAAAATCATAAGACTTTTGCTAGGTAGACATATACAATTCTGTGTCTAAAAGTCTAATAAACTAACAGTTAGACCTTTTAACTTTTAGACACTTAGACCATGCAGGCATTTAAAACGGATGATAAAGGGAATGCAAATTGGAATTGACTTCCATCAGAACAAGAATTTGCTCTCAAATGGAAGCCAATAAATTCTATTACAGTTTATTTAACTAATGAACCTGACTTGATTTCTTCAACTACATCAGGATTCAATAAAGTAGAAGTATCACCTAAGTTAGATACGTCACCTGAAGCTACTTTTCTCAAAATTCTACGCATGATCTTACCAGAGCGTGTCTTTGGTAGACCTGATACGATTTGAATTTTGTCTGGTTTAGCGATTGGCCCGATTTCACTTTTCACTACATTAACCAATTCTTTTCTAAATCCATCTTCATCTGCTACAGGCCCACTAACGATTACATAAGCATAAATGCCTTGTCCTTTGATTTCGTGTGGGTATCCTACTACTGCAGACTCTACTACTTGAGGATGCTCATTGATGGCATTTTCAACCTCAGCAGTACCCATTCTGTGGCCAGAAACATTGATTACATCATCTACACGGCCGATGATTCTGTATAATCCATTTTCATCTCTTCTAGCTCCATCACCAGTGAAGTACATATCTTCAAACATAGAGAAATAAGTTTGACGACATCTCTCATGATCACCATAAGTCGTACGCAACATAGATGGCCATGGAAACTTCATACACAACAATCCTTCCACATCATTGCCTTCTATTTCATTGCCTTCGTTATCGACCAAAACAGGTTGTATACCCGGCAAAGGAAGCGTTGCATAACAAGGCTTAAGTGGCGTGATATTTGGAAGAGGGGAGATCATAATACCTCCTGTTTCCGTTTGCCACCAGGTATCAACGATAGGTGCATTTTCTTTACCTATTTTTTTGTGATACCATTGCCAAGCTTCTTCATTGATCGGCTCACCAACACTACCTAATACTTTGATTGAGCTTAAGTCATATTTTTCAACATGCTCATCACCTAAAGCCATCAAGGCTCTGATTGCAGTAGGAGCAGTATAGAACTGATTTACTTTCAATTTTTCACAAACTTCCCAAAAACGTCCTGCATGAGGGTAAGTAGGTACGCCTTCAAACATAACTGAAGTAGCGCCAGAAAGCAATGGTCCATAAACGATGTAAGAGTGACCTGTAATCCAGCCAATATCTGCTGTACACCAGTAGATATCACCTTCCTCATATTGGAATACGTTTTTAAAGGAGAAAGAAGTATAAACCATATATCCTCCACAAGTGTGAACAACCCCCTTAGGCTTACCTGTTGAACCAGATGTGTAAAGGATGAAAAGCATATCTTCGGCATCCATAACCTCAGCAGGGCATTCAGCACTCTGTCCGTCAACATTTTCATGCCACCACTTATCTACATCAGCATTCCATGTTACCTCATCGCCTGTGTTTTTATGTACCAATACTGTTTCAACTGAAGGACATCCCAAAGCCATAGCATTATCTACTACTTTCTTAACAGGGATGTGCTTGGCGCCACGGTTGTTAAAATCAGAACAGATGATCATTTTAGCGGAAGCATCATTTACTCTGTCTGCCAATGCCTGAGCTGAGAAACCAGCAAATACTACAGAATGTACTGCACCTATTCTTGCACAAGCCAATACACCAATTGCTAATTCTGGAACCATAGGCATATAAAAACAAACTCTATCTCCTTTTTCAACACCCAAAGCTTTAAGTGCATTAGCAGTTTTACAAACCGCTTCATACAAATCACGGTAGGTATACACTGTATGATCTTGGCTGGAATCATTGGGTTCGAAGATGATAGCCGCTTGATCTCCTCTGGTTTCCAGGTGACGATCCAAACAGTTTTCAGTAATGTTCAATTGAGCTCCTTTAAACCAATTTATATCTGGAGTTCTGAAATCCCATTCTAAAACCTTATCCCAGGGTTTTTTCCAGGTAAATGTAGAAGCTTGCTCAGCCCAGAATCCTTCTGGATCTTCAACACTTCTTTTGTAGACTTCTTGATATTCATCAAAAGATTTAATTTGAAGAGTCATGGTAGTATTTTTTGGTTATATGTATATATTTAGATCTTTATATGTGTTTTGGTAAAAAAATAGTCGGTCATTAACCGAACTCAACCACCTCATTGATAACATTCACCAATTCTTCATTATCAAAAGGCTTTGTCAAATAAACTTCACCACCGTTAGCATAACCAGTAAATTTATCAGCTGTGGTGCCTTTGGCTGTTAGGAAAACTATTCTGATTTCCTCATTTTCCGGTTTACTTCTTATTGTTTTGGCTACTTCATAACCATCTATTCCAGGCATCATTACATCGAGAACAACAATTTGTGGCCTATGTGTATCTACAGATTCAAGCGCTTCATTACCATTGCTCGCCTTAATGACTTTATATCCCTCTTTTTGTAGCAAAAACTCTAATGCTATCAAAATGTTTGGCTCGTCATCAACGATTAATATCTTATGGTTTTTCTGTTGTACCGTCATCAATCCACAGTTGGCTTGAGTGTAAATATTTAATAAGTTGCATACAATCAAGATTAAATTTACGCTAATTTTTTTAAAAAACGAATTTAATATTAAAAATAAGGTACACAACTAAAAAGAATTTTTTCTTTTGTCAAGCTTCCCTTATCAAAAATTCCGTACTTAAGTAGAAAGGGGTAGTAGCACAATAAAATTGGCTCCTGATTGAGGAATATTTTCTACGTTAATTTTCCCTTTATGCTGATCTATTAAAGTTTTTGTGATAAAAAGGCCTAGTCCACTTCCTTTAGGTTTACCCAATTTCTGATCATTTAACTGTGTAAACTTCTGAAATATCTTTTCTTTTTCCTTAGGTGCTATGCCTTTGCCATTATCCTGCACCTGCAAACGTACATACTTGCCCTGTTGGTCAATAATTATATCAATCTTTCCAGCATTAGCGTTACAAAACTTGATGGCGTTCGACAATAGGTTGATCACAATCTGAATGATTTTGTCCTTATCACCCAATACAAGTGCACGTTCCATCTTGCTTTCAAAATGATGAGCAATTTCTCTTTTTTGCATGTATCCACTCAAGGAATGATAAGCTTGTTCTACCAAATCAACAAAGTTCAGCTTTTTATACTTTTCTTTATTGTTTGGGTTTTGAGCTTTTTCCAAATCTAGCACCTGGTTGATTAATCGAGTTATCCGGTCACTTTCCTTTACGATGATGGATAAGAATTCATTCTTTTTATTGTCGGGAATGTCATCATTTTCAGTTAGAATCTGTGACAATGCTTTAATGGAGGTGATCGGAGTCCTTAATTCATGAGTAACTGTAGTGATGAATTCAGCCTTTAGCTCATCTAGTTCTTTTAATTGTTCATTGGCATAAATCAACTGCTTGGTAGTGTACTCCAATTCCGCAGATTTGCGTTCAAGGGCCTTGCTGTATTGGATGATTTCCTGAGTTTGTTCCAGCACTTCAAACATTTCACCTAAACTGATCGGATCTTCTTTAGAAATGGATCCAATAATAATTTTAGCAGACGCAGCTCCAATCGCACCTGTCAGATGTTTTTCAGCAAAATTGATCCATTCAGGAGAAGCGATGCCATTTTGATTAATAGCTGTTTTATGTGTTCTTTCAAATGTGTTGATCAATTGAGAGGTCTTATTGAGACCAAGAAAACGGGTTAGTAACTCAATGATATCTTTTGTTTTTGCCTGTCTTCTTATTACCTCATAGTTAGAACTCAGGATATTGTATTTATTGATTTCTACAAAAATATCTGCCTGAGAAACTTCCAATTGACCTTGTTTGGAATACAAAGACACAAAAACAAATGAGAAGGTATTGATCAATAAGCTCCAGAAAAAGGAGTGACTGATGTGATCCCAACCGCTTAAACCAAACAACTCATAAGGGTGAAGTAAATTAAGCCCCCAAAGACCATTTGTTAGAATAGGACTATTGAGTACCTGACTTTCTACTAGGGTAGGAAAGGGTAGGGTATAACCCCATACAATGAATCCGGAAATTAAGCCCACTTTTGCCCCTAGCTTAGTGGCTTTTTTCCAATAAATGCCACCAAGAATCACTGGTACAAACTGAGCGATCGCTGTGAATGAGATTAAACCTATAGACACTAGAGAATAAGATGATCCCACTTGTTTGAAATAGGCATAGGCTATTAATAAAACAATTATAATACTTACCCTTCTGATGCCTAACAAACGATCAGATATGTTGTCAATATTTCCTTTGCTCCATGCTTTGGGTTTCAACAAAAGCGGCAAAACCAGATTATTAGAAATCATTATACTCAGAGCAATAACTGCCACAATCACCATACTTGTAGCGGCTGCAAAGCCGCCTATGCCTACAATAATTGCTACGAAGTCGTTGCCTAAGGCCAACGGGAGGTTGATAATGTAGGTATCTGGAGCAATGGGCTGTCCCTGAAAGTGGATGATGCCCGCAATAGCTATGGGAATTACAAAGATGTTGATCAACAACAAATACAAAGAAAATAGCCAGGAAGCTTTAGCAACAAACTTAGGATTGGTGTTCTCAACTACTGTTAAATGAAATTGACGAGGTAAGAATATAATTGCAGACATGGATAAAAATATGAGAATAAACCATTCCAATGGATTGATCTCTACTTTTTCAAAGGAAAACATTTGTTCTACCTGTGGGATCAATTTTCCGGTGGCAAATAAATCTCCAAAGCCATTAAAAATGCCAAAGGTCACATAAACTCCCACAATTAGAAAAGCCAATAGCTTGATCAAGGATTCAAAAGCAACAGAAGCAACCAAGCCTTCATGTCTTTCATTGGGATCCAAATTTCTAGTACCAAATAGAATGGTAAACAGAGCTAAAGCAATGGTGATATATAAGGCCGAATCTGTATAAAATGGAGCATCGTAACTGGTCGCATGAATGTTTTTACTACTCAAAATATCGTAAGTAGTAGCTATGGCTTTTAGCTGAATAGAAATGTATGGGATAATACCGAAAACACAGATGATAGTAGTAAGTACACCCAGACTGGTACTTTTGCCATATCTTGAAGAAATAAAATCAGCAATAGAAGTAATGCGTTGGTGTTTACTGATTAAGATAATTTTATGTACTATAACAAAAAAAAGTGGAGCTAAAATAGCAGGTCCTATATAGATAGGTAAATAACCAAGTCCCTGAGTAGAAGCTCTACCAACACTACCAAAAAATGTCCAGGCAGTGCAGTATACTGCCAATGAAAAAGAATAGATATAAGGGTTATTGACTATACTTTTTTTGGCCTTACTTCTTTTCTCTGCATAAAATGCGATAAGAAAAAGCAAAGAAAGGTATAAGATAGATACAACGATGATAAGTCCCTTACTCATGAATCTTCAAAATCTTTAGGTTCTTCCTGGAGATTATTATCTAACTGGCCTGATTTACTTCTTAAAATAAGAGCCGTAGATAAAATAATTAGAATCCAAGCCAAAAAGATGTAAACATACAAGACCGGAAGATTGAAAAACCAACCTGCTTCACTAAAAAGAGCGATGATTGGAAAATTAAAAAGGATCAATCCCAAAAAAAACAATCCCATTAATTTTTGCCTCTTTACACTCGCCATCCATTTCATCTAAATGCTTGTTTGTTTCTGCCTATAATGTATGAAATTATCTCTATAGGTATATGACAAACAAAGGTTAAAATAATATTAGGCCATTGCGAATGCTATTTATTTGGCTGGTTTTGCAGTTTTGATGAGACCGAAGAAAGTAGGTTTTAAAAACTTACTCTTTATGAGTGCCCAAAGGAAGAGTAAAGCAAATCCTCCAAGCATGATTGAGATAAGAACATTACCATTCAATTGGCTTTCAAGGGCAAATCTAAGCCACAATGTAGCTAGTAAATAGATAGCAATGAAAATATCAGACAAAGCTGAATTAAGTTGAAACTTCATATTGTTTTGGTTTAGGAACTTTAAAAACTTGAAAGAGAAAGTATCTTGGTTTTTATAGTTTGAAGCCAAAAAAGCATGGCTTTTTCGGCTTCAAATTGTAAAGTCTATATTACTGTGTGTTGATAGTTCTATTAATGACCTACAGCTTCAGTAGCACCACGAGGGATACGGATGTTTTCTACAATTTCCTGTACTTCTTCTGGTGGAGCAGGAGTAAATGCTGATACTGTTAAGGATACGATGAAGTTAAAGATCATACCCAATGTACCAATACCTTCCGGTGAAATACCAAACCAGTATTGATCAGGAGTACCGCCACCATACTTGAAGTAAATGATGTAAGTAGCAGTAAATACCAAACCTACAATCATACCGGCAATAGCGCCTTGCATGTTCATACGCTTAGAGAAAATACCCATAACAATCGCAGGGAAGAAGGATGCAGCCGCTAAACCGAATGCAAATGCAACTACCTGCGCCACGAATCCGGGCGGATTAATACCGGCATATCCAGCTATTACTACCGCAACTGCTATTGCGATACGAGCTGCTCTTAACTCACCTTTCTCAGAAATTTCTGGCATCAACCATTTTTTCAAGATATCGTGAGAAATAGAAGTTGAAATTACCAACAACAAACCTGCTGCTGTAGAAAGTGCTGCTGCCAAACCACCAGCTACTACCAATGCTACTACCCATGCTGGAAGAGCAGCAATCTCAGGATTAGCCAATACCATGATATCTCTATCTACTACCAGCTCATTTCCTTTCCAACCATTTGGCTCTGCTACATTAGCTACATAATCTGCATTCTGATCATTGTAGTACTGTACTTTACCATCACCATTCAAATCTTCGTATTTCAATAAACCTGTACTTTCCCAGTTGCTAAACCATGCAGGCAAGGCCGCGTATTCTTTGTTATCTACAGTGTTGATCAAGTTGGTACGTGCAAAAGCAGCGATTGCAGGTGCAGTGGTATAAAGCAATGCAATAAACAACAATGCATAACCACCAGAAATACGTGCATCAGATACTTTTGGTACCGTAAAGAATCTAACAATTACGTGAGGTAAACCCGCTGTACCCAACATCAAAGCTGCGGTTACAAAGAACAGGTCAATGGTTGTTTTCTTATTGGTCGTATATTCTTTGAAACCAAGATCTGTTGACAACTGGTCCAGTTTCATCAATAATGGTGTACCATCTTCAAGCATACCACCCAAACCCAATTGTGGAATTGGATTACCTACCATCAATACTGAAATAAATACAGCTGGTACCAAGTAAGCGAAGATCAATACACAGTATTGTGCTACCTGAGTATAAGTGATACCTTTCATACCACCCAATACAGCATAGAAGAATACAATACCTACACCAATGATAACTCCCCATTCAAATTCTACTTCCAAGAATCTTGAAAAGGCAACACCTACACCTTTCATCTGCCCCACTACATAAGTAAAGGAAACGAAAAGCGCACAGATTGCTGCTACCAAACGTGCTGTTTGAGAATAATAACGCTCACCAATGAAATCCGGAACGGTAAACTTACCGAACTTTCGAAGATAGGGGGCCAGTAATAAAGCCAATAAAACATAACCACCGGTCCAACCCATCAAATATTGTGCACCTTGATATCCCATAAATGAGATCAATCCTGCCATAGAAATAAAAGATGCGGCAGACATCCAGTCGGCAGCTGTTGCCAGACCATTAACCATTGGGTGTACACCACCACCCGCTACATAAAACTCTGAAGTAGATCCCGCACGTGCCCAAATGGCTACGCCGATGTAAATGGCGAAAGTGATACCTACTATTATAAACGTCCAAGTTTGAACATCCATGATTTTTGATTTTTCTTCCTGTTAGAAATAGATTAGATAATTGAAAATTAAAATCGTAAGCAAGGCTTACTTTTCGTCTACATCATACTTTTTATCCAGATTGTTCATCAGGTAAACGTAAACGAAGATCAAGGCTACGAATACGTAGATTGAGCCTTGCTGAGCAAACCAGAAACCCAATGGGAATCCACCCAGTTGCACTGAATTAAGAGAGTCAGAGAATAGAATTCCCAAACCATAAGATGCAATGAACCAGACAGATAATAGAATTACCAAATACTTCACATTGGTCTTCCAGTACTGTTTTAAATCCTTGTTTGACATAATTATTTTATTTATAGTTTATTTCGAATGTATTAAATTATACTGTTCTGTGATATTCTATAAGAAGATATGTCCCTGCAAACGAATCTGACGAGTAGATTCTCTTGGGTCATTACTAATCGTGTGATACTCAAGTGTGATCTTAGCATTGTGTCCCAGGATATGATAATTGATCCCTACATCAAATGCTGATGGGTTTTGACTAAACCCTTCATAATTTGCTCTTTGGAAGGCAACATATGGCATGATCTTAGCAGACTTGATGAAGTATCCGGCATGTCCATAAATTACAGAACCGGTACCCGCCCAACGTGCTACATAATTATTACCATAATTGAAGTTCATATATGAAACATAAGCTGTCAACCCACCTCCATTAGTAGGAAGATCCATGAATGCATCAAAAGCAAAGTGGAATACACTTTCGTGATCTTCTGTATTGGTATTGTACATACCATCCATGTGTGAGAAGAAACCAGCACCTATACCTAATACTTTTTTGTTGCCCAGGTAAGAACCCACTGCATAAGGAAGCTTTGTAGATTCCTTATCCCATAAGTTCATACGGAAGTATCCTTCTATAACTCCGCTACCCGTTGGGTCACCAGTATTAGTCAATTCATTAACACCAGTGTACGTAAGACCACTGTTCATTT
>JBCBCD010000010.1:0-7936 GCA_038530915.1 Bacteroidota bacterium | reverse complement strand
CGGTAGTCAAACTTTCCAATCTGACCTTTAGCATAAACTCCCAGGTGTCTTGCAAACTGATCTGTGTATCCTAAAGAATGCCAGTGTACAAAAGGACGCGACTGATCCAAAGTCATAAAGTTTAAGGTACTTTGGTTAGACAATCTGGTCATCCCTTTCCAGTAATGTAAGCCGGCACCTATGTATAAGGCATCATTGACTTTAAATTCTGTCCAGGCGTCATGTAAAAACATTTGAGGAGCATCGCCATTGCTACCTAAAGAAGTTAAGTTACCAGGATTCAAGCCATTCAAGCCAAAATGAGTAAGAATTAAGAATCTAGGAGAAACTTGAGCAAATGCTAATACTCTCGAGCGACGAATACTAGGTGTAAGTTGAAATTTAGCACCATCATTATCAAGGTTATTTGATGTTACCCACATTTGGTGCCATAAGATGAAACGAACATACTTACTGCCACTGTCATTTAATTTTAAGGTTAGTGGCTTATAAGAATGATCAACCTCTTCCTGTGCGTTCAATGCTACTGAAGTACCCAGTAGGATAAAAAGCACTACGATTAGGTTAAAAAAATTCTTCTGGTTCATAAACCCATGTATTTTAAGATGATTTGGAAAAATATTTCGACGAATACATAAGCTAATGTATATAGATATCTATATATTACCAAATATTTTTAAGGTTTTTATAACTGAAAATGAGAATATTCTTTGTTTGAAGAGGGAAAAAACAGAAATATATTCGAAAAGAGGAGTCCTTCACAAATGGTGAGAAGCCAGATCTTTAGGCGCTTTTAGGCCTGTAAATAGCTGTTTTTAAAAGAAATAAAAAGAAATAAAAAGAAAGGTTGACTGAATTAGTCAAAACTAAAAATAAAGTTGAAAAAAAGGAGGAATTTTTTAAAAATATAGACATAGGTCTATATTTAGTTGTATTATTGTAAAAAAAAGCCCCAAAAGGCTTACAATACTTTTGTAAGTGTTTCCACTATATCGTAAAAGTCATTAGCAGCAAGAGAGTAAAGTGAGTTTTTTCCATCTCTCTGCACCATAACCACATTTTTATTTTTAAGTATTCTCAAATGATGTGAAGCTATGGCTTGTTCAATATTTAATTTCGTGTAGATGTCTGTAACGGTCATTTGACCATTCTTGAATAACAAGTCAAGAATAGCAATCCTTATTGGATGAGCAATGGCACGTAGCGTTTCTGTAGAGTTTTAAAGAAAGCTTTCTTGAAAATGAGTTTTCATATATATAGCTATATTCTTAAGTAAAGTACGACCTACTAACAAAAGTAAACAAGAATAGTGTTCAAAGCACTATATTATTTTTTTAAAAAGTTTGGATTCAAGAATTATGACCAACCCACAAAATACAATACCTACCAGAATTTTTGAATTTATTCGTCAATTTCCACCATTTAAATTGATGAAAGATGCAAGCTTGATGTCCATATGTAATGATATGCTTGTAAAATATATTAAACCAGGATCTGTGATTTTTAAGCAGGGTGACTTTCCAGGCGACTATCTCTATTTTGTTAGAGAAGGAGCCATTCAATTGTATAAGGAACAAAATGAAGAAAGATTCCTGGTTGAGGTCTGTGATGAGGGAGATTTATTTGGTATAAGACCTTTGATGGCTGAAGAAACCTATGCATTAACCGCAGAAGCACAGGAAGAGTCATTGCTTTATGCCATCTCAATTGCTACTTTCAAAAGCTTAATGGAATCCAATCCAGCTGTAGCACTTCACATGGCCAGTACTTTTGCAGCCGGTGCACGTCCAGATGTCAGAAACTCCAAGCAAGCTTATGCAAATATTCCAAAATCAGCCGGGACATTTGAAGGAGAATTGATTGAAGTGCAGTCAATGGAAAAAAGCAAAGCACCAGTTGTATGTAATGTATCTACTTCAATAAAAACAGCAGCTGAAATAATGACTGACAAAGGAGTAGGTTCTATTATTATCGTTGATGATCATGATTTCCCCCTGGGGATTATTACAGATAAAGACTTGAGAAGCAAGATCGCTACTGGACTAATCCATATAGATGAGAAAGTAGATGTGATCATGTCGAGCCCGGTAATTACTGTTTTACCTGAAGTGACAGTAGCTGATATTCAAATTAAAATGATCAAGCACAATATCCATCACCTTTGCTTGACGGAAGATGGCACGGATCAATCCAAAGTGATTGGAGTATTGTCAGAACATGATTTGCTGGTGATACAAGGAAATAATCCGGCAGTTTTAATAAGGGAAATCATGAGAACTTCTGCCCCAGAGGAACTCAAAGAAATCAGGGATAGGGCAGAGGACCTCTTAGCCAAATATTTGCATCAGGAAGTATCTATTGCTTATATTACTACCATTATTTCAGAGATCAATGATGCCCTCATAAGGCGATCTATTGAGTTGAGCGTTAAAGAACTAGAAGTTGAAGGAAAACCATTGCCCAACACTCGTTTCTGTTGGATGACTTTGGGGAGCGAAGGGAGAGAAGAACAACTGCTAAGAACGGATCAGGATAATGCCTTGGTTTTTGCAGATGGGACTGATGAAGAAAATGAGCTTTATAAAACTTACTTCTTAGAGTTAGCCAAGAAAACCACTACTTTATTGAATACCTGCGGGTTTGATTTTTGTCCTGCGGATATGATGGCCAGTAATCCACAGTGGTGTTTGAGTTTGACGGATTGGAAAAAACAATTTTCTAAGTGGATTTATGAGCCTACCCCCAAATCTGTAATGAATGGGACCATCTTTTTTGATTTTAGACCCGTTTATGGAGATTTTAACTTAGCCAATGCACTTACTGCTTATATTTTTGAACAGCTAGATGAGCAAGAGCTGTTTTTGGCCTATTTAGCCAAAGATGCTTTACAAAATCCACCTCCATTGACCTTCTTCAGAAGTTTTGTGGTAGAAAAAGGAGGAGAGCATAAAAATGAATTTGATATCAAGGCCAGAGCAATGATGCCTTTAACAGATGCTGCTCGCTTACTTATCCTTTCGAATCAAATTGGTGGTATTAATAACACTTTTAAGCGATTTGAAGCATTGGCCAAAAAAGAACCACAGAATAAAGAATTGTATGAACAAGCAGCAGATGCTTATGAATTATTAATTCGAATCCGGGCTTTACAGGGCTTAAAGAATAAAGATTCTGGGAGGTATATCGATCCTGGTACACTTTCAAAAATGGAACGCCTGGATTTAAGGAATGCCTTCAAGCCCATTTCTGAAATCCAAAGCCTGATTTCAACTCGTTTTCAATTGGGCTTTTTAAGATAGAATCAAATGATTAGCAAATTCTTCAAACAGTCAAAAAAACATCCTCCGTTCTGGAGTGACTATTTACAGCAAATGGCTGAAATGCCTGCTGGGAGTTGTGCTATTGATTCCATTCGTTATGTTAGTTTTGATACTGAAACGACCGGACTTAACCCCAAAAAAGATAAAATCCTTTCCATTGGTGCTGTAGCAGTTAAAAATTGGGACATAAAAGTTAAAGATCGTTTTGAATGTTTGTTGAATCAAACTTATACCGCTACAGCTGATGCCATAGAAGTCCATGGGTTGTTGACTAAAAACAATACCAATCAGATAGAAGAGCAATATGCACTTCAATCCTTTGTTCATTATTTAGGAAATGCAGTCTTAATAGGGCATAATGTAAGTTTTGATGTTTCCATTATCAATCATGCATTGTTTAAATACTGGGGAGTGAAGCTGAAAAATAAATGCATAGATACTATGTATTTAGCCAATAGACTTTATCCCGCTAATCATATCATGCGTCCAGGTGATCTTACTTTAGATAAATTGGGCAATGATTATAAAATTACGCTAAGTGATAGACATACCGCTTCAGGTGATTCTTTTATTACTGCTCTGTTATTTTTAAAAATGTCACATCAGTTGCAAAAAAGAGGCTGCATAAAATTAAAAGACCTAATGAGGAAAAGAAAGTTATAAATGCGCAAATAGAATATTAAAAGTTGCGTTAAAATTGTGAACTCTGCTTTGTGTTTGTTAAATTACCAGCAGTTCAACGGAGTCTACAACCAATTTTGTCCCAAGTTGATATAATTGAAGTAAATTCTTAGTTTTTTAACACACAATCATCTAGCTTTTAAACGTTTGCAGCCATTGTCATGAAGAAGAAATATTGGATTTCTGGGCTGATTTCTTTCTCACTCCTTATGCTTTTTTTGATCGCATCATGTAACAGGCGATCGAACGATAAGTCTTTTAATCTTTCCTTCCAAGACGTCTCTATTTATCAAGAATCGGCTAAATGCCAAGATAATCCTAAAAGATGTGCTACCGTTGAAATTAATTTACCGCATGCGTTTTCTGAAGATCTTGCACTTTCTAATAAAGTGAATCAACAAATAAGTGGTAGTGTGATAAAAGTGTTGAATGCTTATGGAGATGCCGGTATGCCACTGAGCAATATGAAAGAAGTGGCTGAAAACTTTATTGCTGAATATACAGAGTATTCTTCTTATTCGGAATTCCTGACGATGCCATGGGAGTTGAAAGTAAATGGCTCTATACTACATCAAGGTGAAAAAACGATTAGCATTCAACTGGATAATTGGGTTTATTCTGGTGGTGCTCATCCTAATACCATGTCTGTTATCTTGAACATTGACAGCCAGACAGGCGATTTGATCTTATTGACAGATATCATAAAAGACATACCTTCCTTCAAATCCTTTGCCGAACAGATGTACTGGAATGCAAAAGATGGCAAGAATCCTAAAAATCAACCTGCCATTCAATTGACCAGCAAGTCATTGTTTATGCTACCTGATAATTATGCTATTCTGGAAGATGGTATTCTTTTGCATTACAATCCACATGAAATGAGCACTTTTGCTGATGGTTCTTTCAGCTTTCTGCTTACCTTTGAGCAGTTAAAAGATATCCTGAAAAACGATATTGTATTTTGAATAAGTCGCTCTATTTCCTTTTCATTTGTGTGATTCTTTGGTGTGTTGTTGATTTGTTTCAAGCTGGATTTACAGAGTTAGATCCTGATGAAGCTTATTATTGGTTGTACTCCAGGCAATTAGACTGGGGATATTATGATCACCCACCTATGGTAGCTCTGATGATAGCTGCAGGTTACACTTTCTTCGAAAGCGAACTAGGAGTGCGCTTGGTGACTGTATTAATGCATGCGGGGACTATCTTCCTTCTATGGTTGTTGGTAGGTCGACCTGAAAAACGGGCGGATATCGGCTTGCTATTGCTGATTTTAGCGGCCATGCCTATGTTTCAGATCTATGGCTTTATTACCACTCCTGATCCACCGCTTTTATTTTTTACCGCTTTATTCTTTTATGCCTATAAGCAATTTCTTGAAAAGAATTCCTGGTTGACTACTTTCACTTTGGGTATAGTGATGGTTTTGATGTTGTACAGTAAATATCATGGAGTTCTAATTATCCTGTCTACTTTGGCTTCAAATCTAAAATTGCTTAGAAATCCTAAATTCTATATAGCCTCCATCTTTGGAGCAAGTTTATTTATTCCACATTTACTTTGGCAATGGAACAATGAATTTCCATCCTTGCAATATCATTTAGTAGGTAGGAACTCTCCCTACCAGTTAAAACATACCCTCAACTACATCGTCAATCAGATCATCAACTTTGGTCCTTTTCTATTTCCTTTCTGGGCTTTGGCTTTGTGGAAAAGTCAGGCGAATGATTTACTCACAAAAGCCTACAAATATTGCATTTGGGGGATTATGGGCTTCTTTTTGATCGCTACACTAAAAGGACATGCCGAGCCACAATGGACTTTGGTGCTTTTGATACCCATCAGTGTGTTGTTATATCAATATGTAGTTGATAAAGAAAAACTCAGGAAATGGGTTTGGCGCCTTTCCATTATTGCGGTTGTTTTAATGATGGTAGCCAGAAGTTTGTTGATTTTTGACTTTGGCAAGCGCATCATGAAAGAGTTTCACAAAACCGATTGGGTGTATGCCTTACAGGAAGATCTGGGTGATCATAAAGTTGCTTTTGTGAATCACTACCGCAATCCATCGGTCTATTCTTTTTATGCTCAGGACTATTCTCCGGGCCTGAACGATCCCATCGCTTACCGCACCAATCAATTTGATATTTGGCAAGATGAAGCAAATTTGCATCTACAAAAGGCCGCTCTGGTAGGTTTACACGACTGGATACTCTGTAGAGACTGTCGATTTTTCAATCAAGCAGGTAAAAAAGCAATGATATTAGAAGTAGACTCTATGCAAGTAGCTCAAAAGTTGAAGATTAAGCCTTTATCGTTTGATGGAAAAAATATAAAAGTTGCTATTGAAAACCCATATCCCCACAGTATTGACTTGAATGCTTCTTATTGGCCTGTTCAGCCGATTTTGTTTATACCTCGACAAGAAGAGCATTTGGAAGTTGCTGCGAGGTGGAAAGAGAATGCAGTGCTTGAAGCCAAATCGTCTTCAGAGGTGGTTATTGAGGTGATAGGGGATTTACCCGAACAATCTTTTGATTATATGATGATGTTGGAGCATGGGGGAGTGTTGCATACCTTGAATAGTGGAGTGAATCATAAAAAATGAAAACAGGATTAGCTAAACTAGAAGTTATACTTAAAAACACACGAAAAGGGTATGTGGAATCTTTTCTTCCTGGTATTACTGATTGGAGGAGCTACCTGAGCGTCTTTAATAAAAACAATATCAAACCTCCTGGTCCATTTTTTCAATTGTATGAATGGCGAAATGGCCTTTCTTTTTCAAGTGAAAAGAAGTTTGCTGAAATGTGGTTAATGCCGCTTGCAATGTTTTTGCCATTAGAAGATGCTTTTGAATTTAATGAAGAGGTAAACAAAAATGCCATTTACTGGAGCAACAATCATTTGCCAATTTTTTCAAGTATGGCTGGCGATCTTTTACTATTAGATTGTGATGATCAATCAGAAAATTATGGTTCAATATTTAATTATTCATTTCATGATTGATACTATTATTGAGTGTTATGCTAATAAAATTTATTTCTTAGATGAAGAGGGCCTAATAGATTGTGATGAGAATAAGGAATTTGAGTTGTCAAAAAAAATGAATCCTAAATCAACTTATTGGGGATGAAAAAGTCTTTATTAGTCAAAACTTTACTAATTGTATTTATTTCATGCATTACCATTCCTGTACAATCTCAAGGCGGCTGGAATATAGAATATGTACCTATTGACTCTATTAAAAGTGAATGGATTGGCAGAGAAATAAGAATAGATTTTAAATCTTTCAAATCAGATACTATTGAAGGAAGAATCAATAGATTTACAACTCATGAATTATTATCGAAAAGAGATTCTGGAGTCTTAAAAATTAATGGAAAGGACAAGGTTTTTGTGGAAGATTGGGTTTTACACATAGATCTTGGAAGCTTTAAAGAACAACAGCTGAAAGGGAAAAACAATAAATCTATTATTAAAGAAATTTTCATCAAAGAAATGAGTAGTAGTACCCTGACAGTTGCTTTAAATATTTACAAGAAAAAGGATATTAAAAGAAAGAAAGAGGATACTTACTTTACTGAAGTTGTTACTCTTGATAGAAAATTAATAAAAGGTATACTAATCAACAACAATCATGATTAGTTGACTTCAAGTTTCGAAAAGAGTGTCTATAAAATCTATTCGAATTGAATATAAAATTATAAGTAAAATGGGAGTACATTTTCACACTACAAAAGCAAAGTTTTTATAGTGCAAATCCATTACTTCTGACCTTTTGTTAGGTATTTAATACGGTTTATCCCGAATTTTCGATTAAGTCGAAAACTCGGAACTCTTGAACTTTAACTTACAGTATTTTACCTAATACCTTGATTATCAGATTTTTACTTCAGTTTTTCCTTTTGCCTTGAAGCAAAAACGAAGCTAAA
>JBCBCD010000009.1:0-20503 GCA_038530915.1 Bacteroidota bacterium | reverse complement strand
ATTACCAGGAATGATGTTGGGCGTAGGTTCTGTAGTCGATAGTGGTACGACTGCTTTGTATCTTCAATTGGGAGCCAACTTTATCGTTTCTCCCATCATGAATCCTGAAATGGCAGTTACTTGCAATAGAAGAAAGGTTCTATGGTCTCCTGGCTGTGGTACCTTGACAGAAATAAGCCGAGCCCACGAACTGGGAGCTGAAATAGTAAAGATCTTTCCGGGAACCCAAGTGGGTGGACCTGGTTTTGTAAAAGCGATAAAAGGACCTTGCCCGTGGGCAAGCATCATGCCTACAGGTGGGGTAGCTCCAACTGAGGAAAACTTACGTCCCTGGTTTGACTCCGGAGTCACCTGTGTGGGTATGGGCTCTAAACTCTTCCCTAAGCAAATGATTGCCAATGGCGAGTTTGAGGCTTTACAAGAAGAAGTTAGAAAAGCAGTAGAGTTGATTAAAGAGATTAGAAGGTAGTTGTTATTAGCATAGATTCTGTCACTCTTTGGAACTCGATACTACTCTCTATGGTGAGAAAAAAATAAAATAAAAACCTATGCATAATCCACTATATAATTTCAAAAGCCTATTGTTTTTCCTCTTAATTTGCATCATGATTACAAATGCAAACCAAACTATGGCACAGGAATACACCAAAGAAGTGATCGAAATTTGGGAAGAAGGCAATATTCCTTTCAACAAGGAAAACATAGACTTAGAAGAGATGATTGATGAGGAAAACAAAAGGTTTACTCAGATCTCTAAACCAGTTATCTTTTTATTTCGCAAGAAGGAGGTAAAAAAACCTGGTCCGGCTTTACTTTATCTTCCCGGTGGTGGCTATGCAAAAGTTGTTACAGGAGAAGATAGGGGAGAAGCTTATGCTAAGATATTCTTCGAAATAGGGTTTACCACTGTTGCCATTCTTAAATACAGATTGCCGGATGGTAATATCGTAAATGAGCAGGATAAAGTGCCTTTGTGTGATGCTCAAAAAGCTTTTGCTCTGCTTCATAGGCATGCAGTAGAGTGGAATATAGACAAAAACAAAATTGGAATAAAAGGATCTTCCGCAGGAGGTCACCTGGCAGCCAGTCTCAACAACCTAAAAGAAGATATTGTTGCTCCGGGCGTAAAACCAGAAGAGTTGGAACAGGCCTTTTCTATTTTAAGGGCTCCTGTGATTACTTTTCATCAACCTTTACGCCATGCAGGTTCTTTTAAAAGATTGCTAGGAGATAAATCCTCTGATCAATCTTTGTTGGATTATTACTCAATGGAGCGTCAAGTGAATGAGGACACACCACCAACTTTGTTAATCCATGCAACAGATGATACTTCTGTCCCTTATCAAAATAGCACTATGTATATTGATCAGTTGAAAAAGTATGGCATCCCTTATGAGTACATTCAGCTCAATAGGGGTGGTCATGGTTTTGGTTTAAACCGTTCAAAAGTGGATCGAGATTGGGTACCTATTATGCAGGAATGGGTAAAAGGTATATTGAAAGAGTAGTAATGGATTTTTCAAAGAAAAACTCATTACTACTCAATCCACAAAATGGGTTGTCGTATCGGATAGGTACGTTCAATTTCTTTAGCCTTGCGTTCCGGACTCAAACTCTCCCAAACTTCCATCCATTCGGAATTATCCGTACCTAAAGCAGCAAACAACAAGCCACTGGATTGGATGGGTAATTTGTCAAAATATTGCACATCAGGTGCTTTGATCCATTGTGATTTATCCGCCATGAAAGGTACCATAAACTCAAATGCTTTTGATAAACTGCCGGTTTTACCTTGATACGCCCAGAGATTCTCTTCTTCTGTGGAAGCAATTCTGGCCAATACACTATAGCCTTCCAAGTTGAATAAAGTATAATTGTACGGCTTGGTTCTGCTCAATTCTTCCGGAAAACCACCGGTACTATCCATCTGTGCTGGCAAGAGCTTTTTGAACTGAGCACGTGCCACCTTCATGTAATCATCTCGTGCTGTAAGATCGGCAAATACAGCTACTTGAGCTGCCCACCAGGTACTGTGGTTGTTGCCATGATCACGTTCATCAATGCCATACTGATGAGTATTCAGCCAAGTAACAAATTGATCAAACCAATCTTTTAAAGCTGTTAAGTCGTCGCCCTTGAGAAAACCTAATTTTTCCAGTTCCTGTATGCTTCTTGCTACTTCTATCAAATGGATGGTATCAATAATGCCAATGCCTCTGCCTGTGACCCTTCCTTTAATCGCCTGTGCATAAAGTAGACTGGGATTCATCAAAGTGTTGGGATCGATAAACCATGCCTTAAGATGTGTCAAAGCATGCTGGGCATATTTTTCATCTCCGGTCACTTTATAAGCTCCTACCAAGGTAGCTACCCAACGACCTAAATCCCACATGATCTCTCTGTGAGCAGTGAAATTATCAGGGTTACTCTCGCCATCACGACGGATATAAGGTCCATCGGGATCTTCAGGATTGGGCCACCAATAATCTCCTTCGGAATAAAAATCATGAATACCCCCTTCACTACGCTCCGCCACAAACTGTGTAATAGGGACCGGAGCCTGCAACAGATATTGATCTGCCTCACTGATGATGCTTTCGTGATCAAATTCTATTACACTTTCCAGAGAGACAATTTGATTAGATTGACAACTCATTAATAATAGTAAAAGGGTAAAAAGAGAGAACGGTATAGGTTTATTCATCTTTTAAGTTTTATGTACAGTTTAGAAGGTTAGGGGTTAGAAGGTTAGTTGAACCCTAACCCCTAACCTTCTAACCCTCTAAACATTAAAAGGCTAATTTTCTTTATACAATAGTAAGTGCCAATCTTTACTTTGCTCCTCTTTACCCAGCTTCTTCCACAAGCCTAAAAGACTTTCATCCTCATAGCCTTGGGCAGCAAAAAGTAAAAAGTTAGTCTGTCTCGGTTGCTCATCAAAGCCTTGTACATCAGGAGGTAAGTCCCATGTTGAGATATCATGCATATATGGAACAAAGTAATCGACAGCAGCTTTTAAACTGCCAGTCTCCCCTTGATAACTCCATAGGTCTTCCTCTTGGGTTGAGCCTAGAATGGCCAATGTTGTCCATGCTTCCAGGTTGTAAATGGTGTAGTGATAAGGACGAGTCCTGGCTAGTTCTTCCGGAAAACGACCATCACTTTGCATCTGGAGAGGCAAGTACTTTTTAAACTGTTTTTGTGCACTTTCCATTAAATCAGCACGTTGAGTGACAATAGCATAAGCTGCTATTTGTGCTCCCCACCAAGTGCTGTGGTTGTTGCCATTGTCCCGTTCATCTATGCCATATTGGTGGGTAGTCATCCATGTGGCAAATTGATCAAACCAATCCACTATTTCCTGGAGTTCTTTTCCGTTTAAATACCCCGTATTTCTAAGTTCATCGATGCTTAGTACCACTTCTATCATCGGAACCATACCAATGAGTCCGATTCCTCGTCCGGTAACTATCCCTTTAATGGCTTGACCATATAGCAAGTTGGGATTCATCTTGGTTTCAGGATCAACAAACCAAGCCTGTAGATGCTTTACGGCATGTTGGGCATATTTTTCGTCCCCACTAAGTTGGTAGGCAACAACTAAAGTAGGTACAGCATAACACAACTTACGAATGGCCTCATTGTGTTTACTAAATTTATCATGGTTCCAAATACCATCTCGACGGATATAGGGTCCGTCCGGATCATCCGGATTGGGCCACCAGTAAGGTCCTTCTGAATAAAAATCGTGTAAGCCTCCGGCCGATCGTTCTGCAGGAAAGGCAGTAATGGTAACTGGGGAACTATTCAGAAGTCCACCTGCCTCTTTAAAAAGTACCTCTTCATCGAATTGAATTCGATCAAACATTGTCGTTTGCTTCTGGCAACTTGTAATCAATAGAAGACAAAAGCAAACGACCATTAAAACTATCTTTTTCATGTTTACTGTTTGATAATGCGCTTGGTAAACTGATAACGATCATTTCTAATCTGTAAGTAATAAATGCCTTTACTTAAGGAGGATACATCCAATGTGAAGTTATTCCTCACGGCAGAAAGATTTCTTTGCAATAAAACCCTGCCCATTGCATCATACACATTAAGCAACTTTTCTCCTTCCAGTTCTATTACCTGATCAAATTGGATTTGTAGCCTATCATTCACAGGATTTGGGAAGATTTCGAAGAAGGAAAGGGTTTCCAGCTCTTGTGTTGAAACGACAAAATCAGGTAACCCACAAGGAGAATTGACGGTCGTATCAGGCTGCTCACCAATGACGATGTAGTCAAAGTAGATTTCATTTCCGGGAAAATTATTGTTGTCACGATCCAGGAATACCCAAAAGTCACGAAGATCTTCAGGATCAAATCCACCCAGTTCTTCTTCAGTGAATGTAAATGTTAAAGTGCTCCATGCTTCAAGTGTAGCAGGTACAGTTTGTGTAAGTAGGTTAGTCCGTGACTCAGTAGAGCCATCTCCTGAACGGAATAAAACGCCTATTGGAACTTCTTCGGCACTACGAGCTCTAATGACTACTTGTACATTGTCAGCAATATTAGTGATTTCACTTCCGGTAGAGCTGGTTGGATTAATAACTATAGGACGGAAAGCCTGATGAGGATCACCATTAGGGTCTGTGACTTCAATTTTAACTTCTTCACAATCCGTTTGAGTGACGCTTAGCTTTTCAGTTTCAGCTCCACCTAATACTACAGCATTGTCTGAATCCCAGTTTTCGATCCAGCTTTGAGAACTCACCTCTAATGAACAAGGAGAGTTTAAGGTGGTATCTGACTCAGTTCCTATAACCACATGATCTATGTAAAATTCATTTCCAGCGAAATTAGGTGTACCTCTATCCAGGTAAAACCACATATCTCTCAGGGCCGCCGGGTTGAAGCCTGATAAATCTGAATCTGAAAACTCTAAGGTAAAACTGGTCCATTCCTCCAAACCTCCTGGGATGCTGACTGACTTTCTATCAGTACGTTCATCTTGGGTCCCTTCTCCTGATCGGAATAAGATATCTACATTCACTGGTTCAGCTGAACGAACTCTCATTGTGACATTTACCTGACCTGTTATATCGGTTATTTCATTGCCCGCTGTATCGGTTGGATTTACAAAATAAGCATTAAAGCTTGGTAGTGGAGCATTGTCTGGATCTGTCACACTGATCTGCAAAGTCTCACAAATGGTATCTAAAGTGAAAGTCGTGACTTGTGCGGCTGTACTTCCTGTGTTAATATTATCCAAACCATTCTGGAAATAGTCTTCAAAAGGCCCTGTTACAACTACTGGTTCTGGTGTTAAGCTACAAGGAGAGTTAAGGGTAGTATCTGGTTGACCTCCGATAGCAATGTGGTCGATGTAGAATTCATTTCCTGCAAAGTTTTCTACTCCTCTATCCAGATAGAACCACATATCACGCATATCAGCAGGATTGAAGCCTGCATATTCTGTAGAATCGAAAGTTAAGATAAAACTGGTCCATTGTTCTAGATCACCAGGAATATCAACTGCTTTTCGATCGCTTCGTTCATCGCTTCCCCCTTCACCGGAACGGAAAAGGACGGATAGCTCAATGGCTTCCTTAGAACGGACACGCATGGTGACATTTACAGCACCAGATATATCTGTGATTTCATTACCTTCTACATCGAATGGGTTGATAATATAGGCATTGAAAGCTGAAAGTGGATTGTTGGTCGTATCCGTTATAGCAATTTGCAGTGTTTCACATAGTGTATCCAAAGTAAAAGTTGTTACTTGCCCGGCACTACTGCTTGTATTAATATTTTGTAGAGAGTCGCCGTTGAAATAGTCAGCAAAAATAAGATCCATTGGTTCGGGATCAGGATCTGGATCCGTCTTTAAGTCACAAGGAGAATTGAATGTCGTATCGGGTAGTCCACCAATAGTAATGTGATCGATGTACAACTCATTTCCCGCAAAGTTTTCTTCTCCTCTGTCCAGGTAAAACCACATGTCACGAAGGTCTGAAGGATTAAAACCAGCATATTCTGAGCTGTCAAATGCTATGGTAAAGCTCGTCCATTCTTCCAATCCAGCAGGTATATCGACAGCTTTTCTATCGCTTCGTTCATCACTGCCTCCCTCTCCTGATCGGAAAAGGATGGCTATCTCTATGGCTTCCTTAGAGCGTACACGCATGGTCACATTGACATTTTCAGCGATATCGGTGATGTCATCACCATTGGCATCCATGGGATTTACTAAGTATGCATTGAATGCGGGAAGTGGAGCATTCATTGTATCTGTCACATTGATTTGCAAGCTTTCACAAGTAGTGTCTATTGTGAAAGTGGTAACTTGTCCCGCTGAACTTCCTGTACTAATGTTTTGTAAATCATCCGTCTGAAAATAGTCAGCAAAAATTAATGTATCACTGTCCATGCCTGTTTCTCCCAGTGCACATGGAGATTCTAAGCCAGGGGTTGGAGCTCCACCAAGCGAAATGTAGTCGATGTATAGCTCATTACCGGCAAAGTTCTCATCCCCCCTGTCCAGGAAAAACCAAACATCTCTTAAATTATCAGCATTGAACCCGGCAATATCATCGCCAGTAATTTCTATGGTGATTTCTGTCCATTCATCCAAACCGGCAGGCAAGGTAGCGGATACACGATCAGTTCTAAAGTCATTGGTTCCATCATCAGAACGCAACTGTAAGCTCACGTTCAGTTCTGCAGCAGATCTTGCCCTCATGGTGAAACTAATGGGAAATGAACTGATGTCTGTAATGTCAGCTCCTTCACTGTTTTGGGGATTAATAATAATTGGACTAAAGGCCGGTAAGGCCGCATTAACAGGATCTGTAACTTGTACAAAACCCTCTTCACAATCTGTTTTGGTAACCGTCAAAGCATCACCTCCTGAACCGGTAAAGACAAAATTCTCTTCTATCCAATGGTGTTCCCAAAATTGGGCCATCGATAAGGTAGGAAGGATTAAAATAGCTAGAACAAGTAAATGTATTTTTTTCATGGCTTAAAGTTTCTTTTGACTTTGATAATAGGAATAGGGCGTGGTGAACTGTACTTTCTCTTCTTTGAGAAATAGAATAATTTGTTTGAATGTCTCAAAACGTGCTGGATCATCTACCCACGATCGAGGATGACCTTGTATGACTAAAATCGGTTCATTTTTATGCTTGTTGTAGCCTGCTTTTAGTTGTTCAAAATCAGGCACATGTACCGGGTATTCTATATTGACTTCAGAAATTCTTTTCAGGATATATTTATTTGTAGGTGCTTTCGTTTCTTTATACATCCAGACTTTTAGTCCCGGAATTTGATCTAAAGCTTTGGCTGTAAATTCATCAGTAGAATTGTAGGGCGCTCCAAAAGATTTAAACTCAATATCTAGTTTAACTTTCCCTAATCGCTGTGCTTTTAAAAGGTGTTCCACTTGATATTCAAAGCTGGTTCCTCTGAATTCTCTTTTTTCTTCTCCATCTACGGTAGGTTTACAATGACAATAACCATGATGCCATATCTCGTAGCCTTCTGCTTGTCTATCCTTTATCCACTGGAAGTAATCTTCATTTCCTTCTTCCAGCGAATCACATATCAAGCCGATGGTGCCTCGCACTTTTTCTTTGTTTAAAAAATCAACTACTTGTAGCCAGCCTGGATGTACCAGTCCTTTTTCATACCAAAGATCGTCGAGCTTTAAGACCACAAAGGGTTGGTCTGCATCGCCCTTGAAAAACTTTGAACTACTACAAGAAGACAGTAGCAACAAAATCAAGCAGCTGATAAATGGTATTTTATTTATTGCTTTCATCTTATTGCTATTGTTTGAGCATTTTTACAAAGCTGGTTCTTCCTTCATCATCTGCTATTTGTAGGTAGTAAATACCTTTTTGCCATTCATTGGTATTCAGTTGGTTAATGAAGGCTTTTCTAATCATTTCTTTACCGGAATTATCAAATACTCTTATCCAGTCTATTTGAGAATCAGCCTGTATGTTTATGGAATCAGAAAAAGGATTAGGATACACTTTTAAATTCTCCAGTGGAATGATTTGGGTACTGGTCAATCCTTCTACTTGAGCTTCATTGGAATAAGGAGAAGGACAATTTTCACCAACAGCATATACTCTATAGATCAATTGACTACTTCCTTCTGGTATTTCTGTGTGTAAAAACGAACTTTCATCAGCTTGAAGTTGAGCGATTTCTGCAAAACTATCTCCTCCATCAGTCGATAACTCCACGATATAGCCTGTCTCCTGACTCGCGATATCCAACCAATTGAGCATTACCATTCCATCTGATAACTCGGCCTGTAACTTAGCAGGGGCATCTGGCGCAATTCCCACGGTGAGTCGTGTTTCTAGTTGCTTGGCATAAAGGGAAGGAATTTGTAAGTTTTGATTCGTTAATTCCACATAGCCCAGTGGGTGAGTGAAGGTATTACTATTGGTTATAATAGATTGACAACCAATTGCGTAGTTTTGCCTTCCTGGAGGTTTCTGAATAATGATTCTTCTTGAAAGTGGAACGTTAACAGCCCATGCCACACTATGCGTGGCAGACCAACCATGACCTGTTCCAAAACTACCTCTGTTGTATAAGCCTAGAAGCCTGTCCGTTTGTGCCCTGGAAAAGGTAATATTATCAAACAGCATACCTTGTGACCATCTTCTATGTCCTTCACTAGCAGAATAGTCCAATTCAGAAGTACAATTGTAAAAAACAATTCCAGATACACTACTGGTCCCATTGGAAACATATGAATGTCGACCTTTGGTTGCATGACAGTTTTCAAAAAGAATTTGATTAGACATGGTTCCAGTAGCGAAGTTATACCTTCGGGCTCCGGTAATTTCTGAATGCGGTTCTAAACCTTGACAATCTTTTACAGTGACTCTACTGGCTACTCGCGTATCTACTGCTGCATAAATAAAGTGTAAGGCAGTGATATTGGTAACCCAGCAATCTTCTACGCCTATTAAGCGGATGGCATTCCTGGCATGGTTTTCAGTTAATTCACCATCCGTCTGTATATCTATTCTTAAGTTCTCAATGCCTATGTTTTGTTTGATGTCCTCCTTATTGAGAACATAGATTTCTGCCTGAGAGAGTTCTAGTTCAAAATGATCGTAAATGGGGACATCTAAGGTGATTTTATTTTCATTAAAATCTACTGCTGTAATGTATCGATTGTATATGATATCTATCTCTCCTGGTGACCATGGTGCATCCGTATTGGTATCACCGAAGTTGATGGTTTCCAGCCAGGCATTCGTGCTGTTGTGGCGGATGATTACGTTATTGCCTTCGCTAAAGAGTTCGGGAGCTGTCACTTGTAATGAGCGTGAACCTGCCGGTGCAAAACTATTAGTAACTAATGCATTGGAGCCCGGAACGGATTTATTCCAACTAACACCAGCAACATTGCCCATTTGAAGGATGTCTCTTTGAGTAGGAGTATTTCCAATACCTAATAGGATGGTATTATTTTCAGGGTCACTACCATCTCCGGATCCACGCAGAATGATTCCACTTTCTTTGATGGTCACAGTGCCATGAATCTCATAATTGCCAGCTTCTAATAGTAAAGCGCCTCTAATTCCCTCATCATTTAAAGGGAGTAGCGCTAATTCATCTAGTGCTGCCTGAATATGAGCAGTATTATCTCCTTCAATAGGGCCAATGGTTTTTACAACATCAACCTCAGGAATGGTTACTTCTCCGTTTTTATAACCGACCTGACTAAAATCCGGAATGTAGTTGTTTTCGGCATCTGATACGTACCTTAAACAACCATTTTCATCTTCAAAAACAATCTTAGAGGCTTCCTGAGCAAACGAAGCGTTACAAAGGAGTACAAATAACAAGACGGGTAAAATTCTATGCATAAGTTTTTATTTAATGCAAGTTGCGATGTCTCTTAAAGGAGAGGCTATGTGTCATCATTTAATACGAAATCAAAGATTTCTTTTAATTCTTCCTTACATCCTCTCATACATCGCAGCTTGAGTTATTTAAATTTCCAGCCATTATCACCCATGACAAATTCATAGTTGTATGGCTTATTGTCATATTTAAAATTGACCGTTAGATTTTGAGCTGTATTTTTTAATTGTAATGACTGTTTCACTTTTAAAGCTTCCTGCTCATCTTCAATTGGGAGAATTAAGGTAGCAAAAAGTGTTTTATTAGAGGTCGGATTGACCTGCACACCAAAATAAGGCAACCACTCGAAAGATCGAGTTGCGTGTACCGGCTGATAGGCATGTAATCCTTCATAACATTGATAATCATCTTTGGTAAAAGGGATCAGGGCCATTTTAGCCCCTTCCCCTTCGAGTAAAACCATTTTATTTTGATGTAAATTTACTTTTGCTTCACTATGAAATTGAACTTTTACCTCGGCATTGTTAGCATGCGTTTCAATTTCATCCAGTACAATAGTTACAGCAGGCTTTTCTAAAATAATGTGGCGGTGCCATTTTTTTAATTCTTTCTTCGGGTAGGCATTGGTTGGATCCATTAAAACGTAATCTCTTTGTTGAGATGTTCTAAAATCAAGTACTTTTCCTCCAATATCATAATTGAATGCCTGATCTTTCAGCTTGCCAGATATTTGCTGTTCGCCATTGACCATAATCACATTATGCCCTACACTACCGGCTTGTGGATAGTCCCAACGTGCCTGGTCGAAGTATTTTTCATCGTAATAAGGCTTGCCCAAATCTTTTAAAAAGGCTTGTCCTTTCCAATACAAAAGAAAATGCCCTATGTCGAGATGCCCGTGATGTGGATCATCATTGCGACCTGCTTTCCCAGCTAAGGTGACCTTGTTGGGATCTACAAAATCAGAACGCATGACCCACCAGTCTATCGTCCGGAAATGCTTAGAAGTTATAGTCGGCATTTTACCCTCGATCTTAGGTCTGGGAAAAATGAGATCAAACAAGTTTCTGCCTTCACCTAGGTATTTGTTCCTGTACCAAGCCAATTCTGCACTTTGAGTTTCTGTACTCATTAGGTTGAATAGGCTTGTTCCACCAATTAATTTATCGCTGGAATCGCCAAAGTCTACAGATCGGTTGGGTGGAGCGAAGGTGTAAACCGGAAAGGTAAACGGATTGGCTTTGAGCCTTTTATTTTCAAAAAGATTGTATCTCGATTGAGTAGCGTGTTTCAAGGCAATGGCAAAGTGGGCAGAATGACTCATTCCGTATCGCAAGTAAGAATCTCCTTCCTGCCATCCTCCATCTATTCCTATTTCATTCATCATTTTGTTAATACGGTTGTAGGATTCTGCTACTACATCTGCTAGAGAAGGATGATCTTTTAAAAGCGCCAATGCTGTGACACCCAAGCCTCCATTACACACGCCTGTCCAATTGCATCTATATGAAGTTGCCCACCAGTGGAACTCATAATCGCCTCTTACTGGAGTGATTACTTTTTCTAAAAGAGCACCTCTGATCCTATCTCTTTGTGGTTTGGTAAGCACAGAATACGTCCAGTCATAAACCAATGCAATGGATTGTCCGAGCGTGGAAGTACGAATATCAAAATTGAAATTTACCTGATCGTCTTTTACATTCCAGGGCATTACTCTGCTGTATATGATAGAAAATTCATGTGCCTGTAGTATCCATATAGGCATTTTACATACGACTTCGGCAAACTCAAATGCCTTTTGGGCATATTTTTCCTCCTGGGTAATTTGGTAGATGAAAGCCAATTTTTCAGCATTGTGGGCATAATTGATCATCTTCCTTTCATAAGAGTTCGCCCTATCTGTTTCTGTCCATCCTGCTCTAACATTGGTACCTCTTGGCGGAATATAAGGATCTACTGGCCGAGCAAGTAGTAAATTGGTCTCTACAAGAAGCCGATCCATGATCTTTCGGCTTTCTTGATCATTATTAATGCGATTCCTGATCTCTTCTACTCCTTTTTTATTGAAAAAAACATATGGGTGTTGCAATTGATCAATGGCAATGGCATTTAAAATCTCTTTTTTAGTTATATCCTGGGCGGAGATTGTGGTAAATAAAAGAGGGATGAGAAAGATAGAAATTAGGATACGCATAATCATACTCTTAGGTTAGGAAATCGGTTCTTAATGGATTAAAGCTATCTACGAGGCGGACATGCTTTGTTAATAGCTTAACCGTGTGTTTCTTTCCTGTAGGGACAGCAAATAGATCACCAGCTTTTAAGTGTTGATCGGGCTCGCCCTCACAATAGAAAATAATCTCTCCTGCTGCTACATAGGAAGTCTGAACATGTGGATGAGAATGTGGTGGTTCGGGTTCATCCCAGGGGCCATCAGAAAAATCTATGACTACAGTCATGAGTTCATCGGTGTAAATAAGTTTGCGTTCTAAACCCGGACGAACGACAGTTGCGGATACTTCGTCAAATTTTAATACTGGCATAAATTTGTTTTTATGGAGTTATGTAAACGTCCAAGGACGTTTACATAGCTCCTTGGGTAACTTATTGGACTGGTTTACAAGCTGCTTCAATTAATTCCTGGAAACCTGAAGCATCTTTTACTCCTATGGCATCTCTCTCCCAAGCAGCTAAGAATCGATAGGAAACTTTATCAGTAGCATTATTAAAGATATAGACATGACTAAGTGAATTGGGTAGATTCTCTGGTTGAAATCCTTGATCCATCATCAGTCCCATGCCCATATTTTCTTTATGGAAAGACTGCTTCCCCCATGTATAGGCATATAAAGAACCATTGCTGGCTCCTTCTGTATGATCTTCTAAATGTTTTACAATTCCGGTAGCAAAACGCATGCCTTCAGGTAGCTCATCGTCTATTATTTCTAATTCTATTTCACACCATGCTTCACCAGCGCTAATCGACCAGTCTTGGATGATGTTTAAGGTATCTTCTCCAATAACCAATTCATTGAAAGTGGTTCGGATGGTAGATTTGTCATCTCCATTTTCTGTTATTTCTACTGTTTTTTCCCTACAATTAGATAGGGCATAAATGGAATCCTGATAGAAAATGGCTGGACTACCTATACCCAATGACTCCCCAACTTTTAATATGTCAGAACCCCAATCCATGATATTGTGATAATCCCATCCTACCGTATCCATGACGAGGTCTTTTACTCTTTTTCCATAAATATCATTTCTATGTCTACTGTCCATATAAAAGCGATAGGCTATTAAATCATTTTCAAGGACGGGACCTTCAAACATGACCCATTTATTCTGTGGTTCAAGATTTTGAGGAACTACCAATTTATTTTTAGCTACATAGTCTCCGCTAATTTTATTCTTGTTGGTATTATCATAGTCAAAAGATTGAGTGAGTAGAATGGCTTGTGTCTTTTTTTTGGACTCAGTAGTGGGTTCTGCATTTACTTGCTTGTTACTAGGTTGACAAGCTGCTAAGATGAAAAGAGAAGACAATATAATAAGGTATGCTTTGTTAGTTCTTTTGATCATGATAAGGTGTTTGTGATGGTTAAGTCTGTTTGTAATTTGGTTTTCAATTTTTATACAAGAAGAACCAATTTTATCCGAAGTACTTTTTGTGATTATTGTTTGAAGCAAGATAAAATTAGGAAAGAGGCTTGGTGTAAAAATCTACTTTTGGGTGGATAATCGTATAGAGTGTAACAAATAAACTTAAGTGGTTGGGCAAAATAATTAGTGTTTTTGATCGATCTGCTCAAAAAGATGATATTATAAAGTGATAATTTTTTTTGTCTAATCACTTATCTGCAAATGTGTGGTCAAAACCTGTAACCTTTTACTTTTTATGAGGTCACCATGAAATAGGGTAAATCCACATAAGAGTAGGTTTAAAATTTATCGTGTACTGAAGATCAATGCTTTGTGGTTCTAGCCAAATATTTTCGAAGGCGTTTAGCGAGCTAAGCAACTGAGTAAATATAAAGCTAGGTTCATAAAACATTGGTTTTCAGAAGCTAGAAATTTAAACATACTCTAAGCTATTAGGTAGTTACCACTACTTAAATTACCTATTCTCTTTTATTTCATATTCGCATAAACAAGTAGCATGAGCAGACAAAATCTTAGGTTAAGCTGGCGTATAATAATCAAGAACAAGACCTATTCATTAATTAACATCATTGGACTATCACTGAGCATGTGTTTGGCTATGTTCATTGCCTTATGGATTCATCACGAAAAGAGCTATGATGACTTTCATGAAAATAGTGAACTGCTTTACCAAGCGTTTAGGCACGCTAGGTTTGGCGATGATGTATTTACATCGAATTCTATTCCATATCCACTTTTTGAAGAACTTAGACAGGATCCAGACATTGAAGATTTATCACTATTAAGTTATCGCTCACAATTTCGAGTGGTTCAGAAAGATGAATTAAAAACTTCTGAGAGAGGGTATTTTGCAGATGCAGCCTTTTTTAATCTATTTTCATGGAATATTATTCAAGGTCAGCAATCGACCTTGCTAAAGGAACCAAATACTATTGTTATTTCAAGAGCCCTTGCGGAGAAATGTTTTGGTTCAAATTGGGAAACACAAAACAACCCAATAGGACAAACACTTCGTCTTAACGACGATTCTAACTATTCTGTGTCTGGAGTTTTTGAAAACCCTCCAATTAATTCCACTTTGCAATTTGATTTTTTATTACCGGTCGAGGAGTTTATTACCAGTAACCCGGGAAATTACCAATGGGATAACAGCAATTTTCGGCTTTATATTAAAACCCGTCCAGAAACAGACCCTCAGGTGGTTAATGCAAGGATAAAAAACTTGCAAAATGAACACATTGAAGGATTTACAAGTGAGGTATTTCTCCATCCATATACTGATTTGCATCTGCGTAGTACTTTTAAAGATGGATTTTTGATCACGGGTAGAATCGAATATTATATTCGTATCTTTAGCTTGGTAGCACTTTTTGTTATCATTATTGCTTCTGTAAATTTTGTCAATATCAGTATAGCTCGATCTTTACGCAGAGCCAGAGAGATTGGTGTAAGAAAAGTAATTGGGGCTAACAGAAGATTATTATTAAGTCAATTCGCATGGGAATCCTTATTATTGGTGTTTATGTCTTTTGTTTTAGGGACAATACTCTTAGTGATTGGCTTACCAGCTTTTAATACATTAACTGAAAAGCAGGTTGATATTACTCAAGTTGGAGACAATGTATTTTTAATCCTATTAGGCATAGGTTTATTAACTGCTCTAATAGCCAGTATTTATCCCGCCGTATATCTTGCCTCCATTCGTCTAATCCGGGCACTTCAGGGTACTTTTAAATTGAGCAACAGAACGATTTTCATGCGAAAAGGCCTGGTTGTTTTCCAGTTTGTATTATCGATTGCGCTCATTATAGCTACTCTGACTGTTCACAATCAGCTCCAGTATATTCAATCTAAAAATCTAGGACTAGATAGAGAAAACGTCATCTATATCCGTATGGATAGAGCGTTTAGGCGTCAATTTCTTTCATTTAAAGAGGAACTGAAGAAAAATCCTGCAATTAAGCAAGTTAGTTCAAGCAACTCCAATCCTTTGGCTGTTACCAGCAGTACCCATACTGTTTCTTGGCCGGGATATGAAAATAGAGGTGAAAAAGAGGTGTATATTTTAAATACTGATTATGATTTCCTTGAGGTGATGGATATAAAATTAGAAGATGGACGTGACTTTGATTCTTCTTATGGAGCAGATAAAAACAATTACATTATCAATCAAAAAATGAAAGATCTAATGGCCATGGATGATCCCGTTGGTCAGCCTTTAAATATTGCAAACAGTCCTGGGGAAGTTGTAGGAGTCGTTGATAACTTTCATATGACGTCCTTATATTCTGAAATTCAACCAATGGTGATCAGATTAAATGAAGGACATGCTCCATGGATGTTTATGAGAACTGAACCGGGAACAGTTAAAGAGGCAGTAAAACACTTGCAAGAGGTATACAGTAGTTTTAATCCTATTTTGCCTTTAGAATACGATTTTTTGGATGAAAGTTATCGTGAAACTTATCAAAGTGAAGTTGTTGTTGGGCGTTTAATGCTTCTATTCACCATATTTGGAATTTTTGTAGCATGCCTGGGATTATTGGGATTAGCAGTATCCGTAGGTAAACAAAGAGAGAAAGAGGTTAGTATTAGGAAAGTATTTGGTGCGAATGTTTACAATCTTATTTTCTTACTTTCAAAAGAATTTTTAGTCTTGGTAATAATCGCTTTTGTGGTCTCCATACCATTAGCTTATTTAGGAATGAAGGAATGGCTGAGTCATTTTGCCTATCGAACAACCTTAAGCCCGACTTCCTTTTTTCTTGCTGGATTGAGTACACTGTTGATTACTTTTTTTATTGTAGGATCACAAGGTTTGAAAGCGGCTATTATGAATCCTATAAAAGCCTTGCGCTCAGATTAAGTTGACTTTGTTTGAAAAATGGAAGGATGAAATTAGGTATGAAGTTGTTTAAAGTAGTATTAAGATGTAAAATGAATTGCTAATTCGAAATATAATTTGGATATCTTCCGTAAATATTTTCATTCTGAATATAAAATGTTTAATTTCGATATAGTTATGTATGAAATTAGTTAGCGTTCTGTAATGTATGATACTTTATTGAATGGTCATTTTAGTGGCCAATCTATGTGTAAAGTGCATGAAAGTAGTATAAACGAATATGAACATTAGATCCTCTAAACTGAGTAAAACCAACCTAATCGTTAAACAAGTACTACGGGATAGATTGAATCTTCTTTGCTTGTTTATACCCAGGCTATCCTTGATAGTTCCTATCTTTTATTTATGCTTTATCGGAGTTGTACAGGCACAGGAAAAAGCCATCTTTAGAAACTTGAGCAATAAGGATGGTCTTTCTCAGAGTTCTGTTTTTGCGATAACTCAAGATGGAGAAGGTTACATTTGGGTGGGTACTCGCGACGGCCTGAATAAATTTGATGGCTATCATTTTACTACTTACCTGAATAAACCCAATGATGCAGGCAGCTTGGCTGGTAATGATGTAAGGGTGCTTTATTTTGATACTTTGGACGCTCATTTATGGGCGGGTACTTATGGAGGGCTTTGTCGTTACGAACCTACCATGGATACTTTTGTAAGTTATACAGAAGCTGATGGTCTTTCATCGAATATTGTGAGGAGCATTTTTAGGGATTCTAAAAAACGATTGTGGATAGGCACCTCCAGCGGGTTGAATCTATTTATACCGGGAAAAGAGCAATTTGTACCAATAAGTCTAGACCTACCGGAAGGATTTAACCCAAGAATTTATTCTTTAGCGGAAAGCCATGATGGAAATTTACTGTTAGGAATGGCACATGGTTTGTATCAATTGAAAGGCAATGAGGAAGAGGATTTTGAATTACACCCTGTATTTAATCAAGGGAATGATACTTATGGTTTACCCGATTACAAAGTCCAGGCTTTATTAACTGATGATACAGGTACTTTATGGGTAGGAACAGAGATTGGAGGGGGTTATCGCATGGACCTTATTAATGAAAATGTAAAGATCTATCAGTTTGAAAATGGTAATCTTAGTTCCTTAAGTAATAACAACATTAGGTCTATTTCTAAAAGCCCGACGGGTGATATTTGGATAGGAACCTTTGTAGGACTGAATCAATATTTAGCTGAAACAGACAATTTTCATCGCTATGTTAAGGAAGACCTGAATCCTGCCAGTTTGAGTAGTAGTTCTATCAGAACGGTGTATTTTGATAAAAGAGGTGGTTTATGGGTAGGTTCTTATTATGGAGGTGTAAATTATTATGATCCGGCTTTAAGCAGATTTAAGAACTATGAACACTTGCCCAATGATAATAGCCTTAGCCATAATGTAGTAAGCTCGTTTATAGAAGATGAAAAAGGCAACTTTTGGATAGGAACGGAAGGAGGAGGCCTCAATTATTTCGATCGCGAGAAAGAAAACTTTACTGCTTATATGAGTGAGCTCGATCAAGCCAACAGTATTAGTGGTAATAATGTAAAAGCTTTATTAAAAGATGGGAATAAGTTGTGGATAGGAACCTTTCAACAAGGATTGAACAGTTTAGACTTAAACTCAAAGAATTTTCAAAATTATAAACACGATGCGGAAGATACATCCTCTTTGAGCCATGACAATGTATACGGCTTTTTGAAAGAGCAAAATACCCTTTGGATAGTGACCTATGGTGGTGGCTTGAATATATTCGACCTGGATAGCAATCAATTTAAGTCTTATCAAAATAACACAAATGATACGACCACCATCAGTACTCAAATGGGACGTACGATCATTAAAGATAGTCATCGGAGAATATGGATAGGAACAGAAAGAGGGGTTAATTTAGTGCGGAGAGATTCTATAGGTGATCCTAATTTAAAGTTTCAGCGACTTCTATATGATGTCAAAGTATATGATTTATTCGAGGATAAAAGTGGCTTAATTTGGGTAGGTACCTTTTCAAATGGTCTATTTGCTCTCAATCCCAATGATTTTTCTTACAAGCAATATACAGAGGAAGATGGCTTGCCAGGTAGAACCATTTTTGGTATCCTGCAAGATAAAGAGGGCATGTTGTGGTTAAGCACCAATAATGGGTTGTCAAAGTTTGATTTCCGAAAAAAGGTATTTACGAATTACAACCATTCCAATGGACTTCAAAACTTAGAGTACAACTTTAATGGACATTATAAGGCGAGTACCGGTGAAATGCTTTTTGGTGGTAAACAGGGTTTTACGATGTTTCAACCTGATGAAATTCTTCCCAATTCGTTCATACCACCATTGGTATTTACCAACCTGAAAGTTTATAATGATGCCGTAAGCGTAAATGATGAAAGTCAATTGCTGGATCAAGTATTGAATCATGTAGATGAACTTACTTTCAAATACAATGAAGCGATTTTTTCTATTGGCATCTCTGCTTTAGATTTTTTCAACCCAAGTAATATTCAATATGCTTATAAGCTGGAAGGCCTGGATAATGATTGGAACTACAAGGTTGGACAAACCGATGCCAGTTATACCATACAGCGACCAGGAACTTATCTCTTTAGAGTAAAAGCGACTAATAGTGATGGCATATGGAGTGAGCAGGAAAGAGAACTAAAAATTACCGTCTTACCTCCGCCTTGGTTGAGTGTTGGTGCCTATATTATCTATGCATTCTTGTTTTTGGCAGCCATTTATGGTGCCTGGTACTTCATTAGATTACGCAATAGCCTTCATATTGAGAAATTGGCCAAGCAACAACAGAAAGAACTCAATGAAGTAAAACTTCGCTTTTACACAGATATAACGCATGAGTTTAGAACACCGCTTACTTTAATCCTTGGACCTTTAGATGAACTCCTTAATAAGTATCCGGATAATGGTATTCACAAACAATTGCAATCGGTTAAGCGCAATGCACAGCGCTTGTTAAACCTGGTTAACCAAATTCTTACTTTTAGAAAACTGGAAACAGATCATGCTCCCATGCAGGCGAGTAAAGGCGATATCGTTTTCTTTATGCGCCAGGTGTACTTATCTTTTGAAGAGACGGCTCGCCTACGTGATATCAATTACACTTTCGAAAGTTCTGAACCAGAAATCACTTTGTGGTTTGATTACGATAAAATGGAAAAGGTGATTTATAACCTGCTGTCAAATGCCTTTAAGTTTACCCCAAATAAAGGGGCAATAGGTGTTAAAATAAAAAAGCAAGATCATTGGGTGGAACTAATTGTGAAGGACAATGGAAACGGAATTAAAAAAGAACTACACGAACAAATTTTCAAAAGATATTATGAAAAAGTAGCTCCCACCAATTCATTTGTAAAAGGCTCAGGTATAGGCTTGGCCCTTTCAAAGCAAATGGTCGAGTTGCATCATGGTACATTGGTAGTAGAAAGTGAAGTTGGAGAAGGCGCCACTTTTATAGTTAAGATTCCTAGAGGGACGGGCCATTTTCACTCTAATGAACTACTGGAAAATGAAATGACCCCACAGCTGGTCTTATCCACAATAGGTGGAGCTATGAGTAAAACACCGGACTTCACCTGGTTAGAAGAACCTATAGAAAAGCCGACTGAAGATGCACCATTAATATTGGTGGTGGAGGATAATGAAGAAGTCTTACAATACATTCAAAGTATCTTCCGCAAAGACTATAATATTGCAGTAGCTATGAATGGTAAAGAAGGCTATAAGCTGGCTAAAAAAGAAAATCCTGCGGTTATTATCAGTGATGTGATGATGCCAGAAATGGATGGCATGGAAATGTGTAATAAACTAAAATCTGATATCAAAACCAGTCATATTCCGGTTATCTTGTTGACTGCAAAGGTCGCTCAATTGTTCAAGAATGAAGGTCTTGAAACGGGAGCAGATGACTATATTACCAAGCCATTTAATCCGGATGAACTGAGATTAAGGGTAAGGAACATCATAAGGAGTAGAGCAATGATGAGGAAAAAATTTGTTCGGGTAATGAATCTGGAACCTAAAGAGATTACCGTT
>JBCBCD010000008.1:5610-22372 GCA_038530915.1 Bacteroidota bacterium | reverse complement strand
AAAAAAGGTAGGGTAATGAATGCGAGCATTTTCAACTTCATATAAACTTTTATTCATTACAAATGAATACTCAGGAAATTCTACATATATCTCACTTGCCAGGTCACCAAACCTCTCCCAAGTAACACGTCCTCTTTCTCCTACCCATTTATTGGAAAGCGCAAAAAACTTACCGGAAGTTTGTTTGATGAAAATAGAATCTTTCTTGAGTTTGGCCATGAGATCTACTTCCTGGAATTCAATAACTGGTTCATCATCCACCCAATTCCATCTAAACTTATCAGCTAAGGCGACCCAGTTGGTGCCCAATTCCGAATATCGAAGTGTCCCTTTGCTGTAAAAATTATTGGAAAATTTGAGAAAATCTCCAAACAGTCGATTACTTCTTTTCGTTTTACTTTTATCCAACATCTTATCTGCTACCAACAACCATTCTTGTAGTGGATCTTCCCCTTCAGAATTAAGTCGAATGGCATCCAATGTATGCATAAAATCAATAAAATAAGGATTGCCCGACATACGCATGCTTAACATCTTGTCGGTCAACAATTGAATGCTTTGTACCGATTTATCATCGAAGCTTCCTCCTTGTAGTTGTGCACTAAAATTACCCACCACTTCTTGGACCTCCTTAGAATCATTGGGATTAACGTATTTCCCTAATACATCTAAGTAATCATTTCTGTTTACAGGAAAAGTATCTGGACGTTGCGCCAGTAGATAAGCCGAATTGAAAAGTAAAATTAGTAGTAAGAATCTAGTCTTCATCTATGCCCATTTTCTTTATAAACAACATCAACATGCAAGTTGCTCTGCATTAACAAGTAATTAACGTGCTAATTGATGACTTTCATACATAACCAGTTGCCTTTTTCACGTCTTTCAGCTACCAAATATTCATTTGTTAACAATTGATCCAAAATCAATTGTTCATCTTCTAAAAGAATACCCGAAATTAACAACACTCCCCCTTTTCTCAACTTGTACTTTAAAGGGGCTAAGCTTTTTAAAATAACATTCCTGTTGATATTAGCCAAAATTACATCGTAGCCTTTATCTAAAATTGCATCCAAGGTTCCTAAATAGACTTGCACATTGTCCACTCCATTGATGTTATTATTGTCAATTGCATTTTCATAAGCAGGTCTTTCTATATCAACTGCATCGATGGGGTCAGCTCCCAGTTTGGAAGCCAGGATCGCTAAAACACCTGTACCTGCGCCATAATCCAAAACTTTTTTACGGTGAAAATCAATTTGTTGCATGGCTTCTATCATCATGTAGGTAGTTTCATGGTGGCCTGTTCCAAATGCCATTTTAGGGTTGATGACAATGTCGTGTTTAATATTCCTAATGGGAGGATGAAAATCGGCCCTGATGCTACAAAAATTGCTCACTACGACGGGTTGAAAATCAGCTTCCCATTTAGCATTCCAGTTTTTAGCTTTCATCAAGCTTTTTTCTACTTCAAAAGAAAAAGAAGATTGCAATTGCTCTAATTCTATTTGAATCTCCTTTTGATCAATTCGCTCCAAAATATAAGCTTCAAAACTTCCTTCTAATTCCTGGTAAGTTTCAAAAAGATCTTTATCTGTCAACAAAGCGAGAAGAATTTCTAAGGTTACCGGATCTGCTTTAAAAGTGTAAACCCAGTAATCATCCGTAAAGGTGTTGTTATCCATAAATTTCCTTCTTGGCCGCTTTTAAAGTATTCAATAAGAGAGCTATTACCGTTAATTGTCCGACCCCACCCGGCACTGGAGTAATCAATGAGGCTATTGGAGACACCGCATCAAAATCTACATCTCCAACCAGACGGTATCCTCTTTTTGCCGTAGGATCATCTACCCTATTGATTCCAACATCTATAACAATGGCTCCATCTTTTACCATGTCTTCTGTTACAAAATTAGCTCTTCCTATAGCTGCAATAATGATATCTGCTTTTAGAGTATGTTCTTTCAAGTTTTTGGTTCTACTATGGCATAAGGTAACGGTAGCATTTCCCTGAGGACTTTTTCTTGAAAGCAGAATACTCATAGGTGTTCCTACAATATTGCTCCTTCCAATGACTACTACTTCTTTTCCTGAAGTATTGATTTCATAACGTTTCATAATTTCCAGAATCCCGTATGGAGTAGCAGGCAGATAACAAGGTAATCCTTGGGCCATGCGGCCAAAATTAACCGGATGGAAGCCATCCACATCTTTCTCAGGAGCAATGGCCAAAGTAACCTTCTGTTCATCTATGTGATCAGGAAGAGGAAGTTGAACGATGAAACCATCAATATTAGGATCTTCGTTCAATTCTTTTACAATATTTAATAATTCCTCTTCAGTAATGGTATCTGGATGTTTGACTAAAGTAGAATCAAAACCCACCTTTTCACAAGATCGTACTTTATTTCTTACATAAGCCTGACTGGCGGGATGATCTCCAATTAAGACAGCGGCGAGGTGAGGTTTTTTGCCTCCTTTTGAATTAAGAGCTATAACTTCAGCAGCAATTTCTTCTCTAATGGTTGCTGCAAGAGCTCTTCCGTCAATTCTGTTCATATATATTCGCTATATTAAGTTTTTAATTGTTTTGATAACTCCAGAATAATCCTACTGGTGTTACTAATTCTATGCTAAACATCTTAAAATTTAAATTTACGCAAACAGTAGACAAAATGGAAAAGAAAGAATAAATCAATTTTCCTACATTTGTTACTAAGCAAAAGCTTTAGATTCTGAAACAACGAATACTTAAATAAGATTCAATCCGTTTTTAGAGAAATAAATATTTCAACGACTTATTTTTCCTGCGACTTTTGTCAGCAAACTACCTAAATCATAAATCTCAACCATTTATTCAACAACTTTAGTGCTTGTATTTTAAGACTGAAATGCAAAACGATCAATATGCAATTACAGGTACAATTCATTTGTAGCTTATTCCTTTTATTCTTTAGTCAACCTTTCATCATCGCCCAAAATTTTGTGATGGATGGAACTGACATCAACAGCTGTAGTGGTTACTTTTTAGATAGTGGTGGTAATATTAATGATTACAGCCCAAATGAAAATTTCACAACAACGATTTGTCCGGAAGGAAGTGGAGATTCCACACATATAAGACTGGTATTTTCTGGTACTGCACTCGGTATGAATGACAATCTATGTTTTTATGATGGCCCAGATGTTACGGCCCCACTCTTAGCCTGTGCCAGTGATTTTCAATCAGGTGCTCCATTTATCATACAGGCATCTGCCGTAAACGTTCAAGGTTGTATCACTGTAGTTTTTACTGCTGATGGCAACGAAGAAGGGGCAGGATGGAATGCTGAGATACAATGTGTACCAAGATGTCAGTTGATGGAAGCAGTATTATCCAATTCAATTCCTGCAGTTGATCCTATTGATACCGGATGGATAGATGTTTGTCTGGGTGAACCAATTAATCTTTCAGGTACTGGTAATTATCCTCAAAACAATACTTTTTATGAACAATCTGATGCCAATACTGCATTTGTATGGAACTTTGGCGATGGAGGCTCAGCACTCGGTGCAGATGTTACCCATCGATATTTAGAAGCGGGAGGCTACATTATCCAACTTACACTTATTGACTCCCTGGGTTGTACCAATACTAATGTTATTCAACAAAGAGTGCGAGTAGCTCCCAGACCAGATTTTGAACTGGGCCAGGGGATTCCTAGCAATAATTGCCTGGGGGATACCATTTCATTGTTTGCAAATGTTGGTAGTATAGATTCTACTAGCGCCCTATATGTACTCGAAAAGGAAAGTAGTTTTCAAGCCAGTGCTATAAGAGCAGACTCACTTCCACTCCCCGACGGTAATGGTGCTTCTTATTCTACCAGTGTGACATTTACAGATTTTGCAATTGGTCAATCCTTGCAAGATATAAGTGATCTCGAAAAAATATGTGTCAATATAGAACACAGCTGGATGAGGGATTTGGAAATATCCTTACAATGTCCAAGTGGGCAGGAGGTTCTTTTACACAATCACATAGGGAAAGTAGGTGATGAAGTTAAACTAGGGATTCCTGTTGATAACGATGATGTGATTATACCGGGTGTCGGCTTTGAATATTGTTGGACACCAAATGCCAGCAATGGGAGTTGGTTGGAGACAGCAGCCAACAATACTGCTTTTACACTTCCGGCAGGTGATTACAGTTCTGCTGAGCCATTAGAGCAATTACTGGGATGTCCATTAAATGGAGAATGGACCATCAGAGTGCAGGATTTATGGCCGGATGATAATGGTATTATATTTTCCTGGGAAATTGGTTTTCAGGAAGATTTGTATCCTGAAATTGAGACTTTCTTACCTGATATATTATCTTTTGGATGGCAAGATGATCCTCAAATTGTCGAACGAAGTCCGAATACCATAAAAGCACTGCCAAATTCAGCTGGTACCAACAGTTTCATTTTTAGTGTTACCGATGAATTTAATTGTACCTATGATACTAATCTAATTATCAATGTACTACCAATTACCAATCTACAATGCATAGAAAACTTCAATGATTTTCTGGCTTCAGATACTTTGATCTGTGCGGGGGATTCCATCCTTCTAGATTTGGATATCAACTTGCCTGATTCAAGTGACATATCGTTTCAAACTTTTCCGAATGAACCTATAGGTGCTGCCACCTACCCACATGATAACCCCTACCGATCTTCTCTTTTTGTGGAAAATATATTCCCTGCTACTTTAACCAATCCCACTCAACAAATCAACTCCATTTGCATCAACCTTAGAACAGATTGGGCGGAAGACATACGCCTTTTTTTAGAAACACCCTCTGGGCAAAGGCTTGAGCTTTCAACAGAAAACGGAAGAGGTGAAGATGATTATTTAAATACTTGTTTTTCACCCATAGCAATGGATTCTATTGTAAATGGATCGCCTCCTTTTTCCGGAAGTTTCCAACCGGAAGGTGATTGGAATGATTTAATTGGCGCGGATCTGAATGGAGAATGGGTCCTTATTGTTTCTGATGGATTTGGAACGGAAGAAGTGGGTTCACTTGATGACTGGTCCATAAATTTAAATACTTTCAACCAGATCAATTATCAATGGGATAATGCCATGGGGATTTCCTGTACAGATTGTCCTAATCCTACTTTAAAACCAACTAGTACGACTACTTACCGATTAAGAATATCTGATCAATTTGGATTTTCAATACAAGATTCCATTACTGTAAATCTGGTGGATGATTTTGTGGCTCCCCCTTTGAGCTGTGGGTCCAGTGGAGATGGTGAAGTTACTTTTTTTTGGAGTCTCCCTAATGGAGTAACTCAACCTTCTTTCAATATAAACTATCAAGTCAACGATGATCCATCAGTCAATCTTTCTAATTTCTCAGATACCTTGTTTCAGGTAGATCAACTTATGGAAGGAGACAGTGTATTTTTACAGCTTGAAATATCAAATGCTGCTAATGGTACTGTTTGTTTTACACAAACTGTGCAAGATACTTGTGCCTATGCCATTTGTGATTTACAGGCAGAGATAGTTGATTTTTTAGCTCCTGGTTGTAATAATGATCAAAGTGGTTCCATCACAGTAAGTGCCAATGGTGGTTTTGGCAATTATAAATTCCTAAACAATCTCACTAGTATCAGTGGAGACACGGTCACCTTTAGCAACCTTGGATCAGGAACCTATTTCATCATGGTGGAAGATGATAGATCCTGTGTGGATACGATTACTTTTGACTTACAAGAACCAGATGCTTTACAGGTAGGTTTAGCTTTAAACACGCAAATAAGTTGTAATCAAGCCAATGATGGAAGTTTAATTGCTAATGCAACAGGAGGATCAGGTCAGTACCTTTATTCATGGTCTCACCAAAATGATTTAAATAGCGATATTGTCAGCGACCTAGCACCTGGCTTTTACACCGTAAGTGTTACAGATGAACAAAATTGTACAAGTACTGACACGATTACTATTTTCGAACCTAATGTACTTACCATTGATGCAAGTCCTATAAGTCCTCAATGTTTTGATGGTAATGATGGTATCATTTCAACAAGTGTTAGTGGGGGAACACCTCAATACAGCTTTGTTTGGAATACTGGATCGAGAGCAGATACTTTAAGAAATATAGCCAGAGGAACATATAGTTTTACAGTAACAGATGCCAATGGCTGTCAAGATAGTTTATCCTTAAACTTAGTATCGCCACCTAGATTAAGAGTAGATTCTTTCCAGAATGTAGCTACCAGTTGTTTCTTAGGTAAAGATGGAAGTTCAACTGTATTTGTTTCAGGTGGTACTGCTCCTTATGATTATTTATGGAACGATTCAAACGGACAACTTGATAGTATTGCCAATAGAATAGAATCTGGCAATTATACCGTAATTATTACTGATTTGAATGGTTGTCAGCTTACTGGTGACACCTTTGTACCTCAACCAGATTCTCTTGCAGCTACATTTGATGTTACCAATGTGAGTTGTTTGGAAGATCAAGACGGATCCATCACAGCAAACATAACAGGTGGTACTGCTCCTTATGAATACAACTGGTTCAATGAACGTACTACTCAAACCATTACAGATCTGACTACAGGTAGGTATGCATTGACTGTTACCGATAACAATGGCTGTGAAATTACCAATAGAGTGTCCATAGAAGAACCCATTGATAATGTCACTGCATTTATTGAACAAACGGTAGTAGGTTGTTTTGGTGAACAAAAAAGCGAGGCCAGAGCGATGGGAATTGGAGGTAATGGAGCACCATATAGCTATGCCTGGAGTGATGGACAAACAGGTTCAACAGCCGATAATCTTGATAGCATTCAATATTTTGTCACGGTGACTGATCAAAGAGGATGCACAGCTATTGATAGTTTGAAAATGTCAGAATTAGAAGTCATCAATCCAAACATTATCGTCTCTCCTCCCAGCTGTCAGGGGTTTGAAAACGGTGCTTTAGCAATTAATTTCATTACCGGAGGAACTGGTAGCCAGATCAATGATTACAACATTGTATGGAGTACAGGGCAATCGGGTTCTTTAATAGAAGGGTTGTTAGGAGGCGTTATGTATGAAGTGACAGTGACTGATCCAATAGGATGTAGCGCAGTTGAAACCAGGCGTTTGCCAGATCCAAGTCCAATCACGTATGAGTTTGAAGTCAATGATGTTAATTGCTTTGCAGAACGAAATGGATCGATTAGGCTTTTTAATATCAATGGAGGAGACGATATTAATAGCTACCTCTTCAAATGGGATGTAGCAGCTAATGGCCAAACCACATCCACTGCTGAAAACCTTACCGCCGGCAATTATTCATTTACCATAACAGATGAGAGCAATTGTATGACGTCGAGTACGATTGCTGTAGATCAACCTACACCTATTTTCATTAGTTTTGAAACTAAGGACGCCTATTGTTTTGGTGATAATGAGGGTGCGGTTGAAGCCAGTGTAAGAGGAGGAATAGAAAGTTATCAATATTTATGGTCCAACGGTGATACAGTACCTGTTTTACAAAATCTTAATGCGGGACAATATGAATTGAGTGTAACAGATGCCAATGGGTGTTTGAGGGTACAAAGTGCGACTATAAACCAACCGGATCGTTTCAATCTAAGCCTCGACATAAAAGATCCAACCTGTTTTGGAGATGCGAATGGCAGTATTTCGATTGATGTAAATGGTGGAAGTCCTCCCTATGAATACAGTCTTGACAATAGGCAATATCAATTATCGAATACATTCTTAGGCTTAAAGGCTGACCAATACAAGATTTTTATCAGAGACAATCAGGATTGCTTGCTATTTGAAGATTTTGACTTAGAAGATCCTGAAGAATTAGAGGTAAGAATCATGTCTGACTCAAACAGAATCAAGCTGGGAGATAGTATACAACTTTCAGCATTTATAGTTAGTGAGTCAGAGAATATTGATTTTTTATGGGTCGCTCCATATGGTGGTACGCTTTCGTGTGATACTTGTGAAAATGTCATTGCTAGTCCGACTTATACCATTACCTACGAGTTGTTGGGGACTGATTCAGCGGGATGTACTGCAAATGATTTCTTTACCCTTTTGGTAGATCAGCCTAAAGTCATCTTGGTACCAACTGCTTTTACCCCAAATAATGACAACAACAACGATCGTTTATTGGTACATGGCAGTAATGAGACGATAATAAAAACATTCCAGGTATATGACCGTACGGGTTCACTTATATTTGAAAACTTTGATTTTATGGCCAATGACGAAATCAGTGGCTGGGATGGTTTTTTCCAATCAAAGGCAGCAAATCCGGGTGTCTATCTCTGGGTAGTTGAGGCAGAATTTAGTGATGGAAGTTCTAAAGTTTTTAAAGGTCAAACAACGCTTTTACGTTAAAAATCGATGTATGCTTAGACATTTACTATTTGTACTTCTTTTAGTAATGACTCAATCTTTTGCATTCGGTCAGGATCCAAGTTTGAGTCAATATTACGCAATACCACAACAAATAAATCCAGCTCTAACAGGTTTATTTGATGGCCAATTTAGGTTGATGGCCAATTACAAAGATCAGCTAGGTAGTGTTGCAGGACCTGAAGCTTATGAAACTTTAGGGGCAAGTTTTGATATGAGATTACCTTTGGGCAGATACGATTATGCCGGTATTGGTGTGAACTTCATGCGTGATGAAGCCGGAGTAGCTAACTTTAACAGACTAAGTGGTGCATTGGGCTTTTCTTTTCAAAAGCAATTGGGTGGTGGACGAAATTCCAGCGATAATTACCTGGTAGGAGGAGTTCAAGCGGGTTTTGGTCAGTGGGGATTTGATCCAGACAAGGTATGGTATTCTTCTCAATTTGATCCTTTAAACATCGCAATTAATGAAGCCATACCTTCTGGCGAAAATTTTGAAGGTCAATCTACTCGTTTCTTTGTGGATATGGCAGCAGGAGTATTGTGGTATTCAATTATTGATGATCATGCTAGTGTATACATTGGTGGATCAGCTTATCATCTTAATAGTCCTAATATAGCTTTCTTAGATCAGGACAATGTTCCATTGGATAGAAGGTTTGTGGTTCATGCAGGGGGGGAAGTTCCATTGAATGAATCAATCAGTCTTTTGCCTGTAGCTATTTTTATGCAGCAAGGTCCATTTCAATCTGTAACTGCAGGAAGTCAACTGAAGTATTACGGTGAGCGATTGAGCGATATGGACATGAAATTAGGCATCTGGTTGAGAGGTGCCAATAGCCTCAACCAAAACATGCAAATTAATGCCATCATTATTGCTGCTACACTTGATATAGAGGCATTTAGTTTTGGATTGAGTTATGATTTCACCCAATCCAATCTGGGCATCGTCAATAATGCAAGAGGAGGTCTGGAGTTATTTGTTGGTTATACTTTTGGAAACACTGGTAGATCCTACTCCCCTACTTGTCCTAGCTTTTAAGTTTTTGGGTTTAAAAGTTTAAGGGTGTAATTGTTGAACTCTTACCCCCTTAAACTTTTAAACCATTAATCTTCAGGTGAAGTCTTTGACAAAAAGTAGGTCTTCTTATTGACTACATCATCAAAGGTTACCAATTCTTCGTTTTTATGCTGATAGAAATAGGCCGCTAAACCAAAGTCTCCACCACAGAATATAGTATGCAACATGAATATACCAGCTCCCATCAGTTTGTAATATGGAGGGAAAAATACCATTAAGATCAAGCATAAAAAACTAATAACCGTAAAAGGACTGAAAGCCAAAATGTAAAAAGATTGTTCTGGTACAACAAACTGATCAGCTTCTGCTGTAAAATAAAACTTCTTCCAGTGAGCAGAGTAACTCACTTTCTTTGCTCCTAGCAACTTATAAGTTATACCATGTATCCATTCGTGTATGGGAATCAAAAGAAAAGTAACAGCTATTCCAAGGCCAAAAGGTACAAAAGCATCAAGTTCTCCTTTTACAATATAATAGGCTAAAAGAGCTGTTGCCACCACTATAGTAGAAAGCGTGATTCCGGAATATGATCTGGTTATTAAATTTTGATTTTGAAAAATTTCTTTCACAAAAGGAATTAATTCGTTGTGATCCAATATATCCTTTATAGCAAATCCTTTTTTTTCCAATGCTTCAAGCAAAGCATGATTTCGTACTTCCATTCGATAACTTTTTGAACCTTTTCAAGAACCACCTTGCCAAAGTTACGTTTATTGAGATAAATCACGAAGTTTAAAGACCAAGCTAACGAAAAATCAGCTTACAAGAGTCGTTTTAATTCAAACTTAAAATGTAAGCTATGCACCTTAGAACTAACGTAAAAATGAATTTTATAGCTGTACTGGCACTTTGTCTGGTATGTATGTCAGCAGCTTCAGTAGGGCACTCAAGTGACCTAATAGTAAAGAAAACAACAGAAGAAGGGAAAAAGGTTGAAGTAACCGTATTAGTGGAAGGGCAAATCATGCTTTTTCAAGAATTTCAGAAAGGTGTTGCTGTTCCATTTGAAGAATCTTATGCCCCGGATACCATGAAAAAAATCAATTGGTATCTTGGAAAACCACAAGGAAAAATAGTTTACTCGATCAACGAAAAGAACTACAAGGCTATTTTATTTGACCTTGGAGCAAAGGATGTGGCCAGAAAGATTGATCAATTAGAACACTTGCCTTTGGCATTAAGATTATCAGCTGATTAAAAAAGTATTTATAGTTTCATATTAACAGAGAAATTTTGTTTGATGGCTCCATAAGCTTTGTCTTGTGGAGCTGTTTTTTTTTAGTTTATGAGTTTATAAGATTATGAGGTTAAGAACTTATAACCTCATAATCTTATAAACTCATAAACTATTAAAATATATATCTCAAACCAAATTGTACCTGCCAACGAGATAATAAGCTAAAATCATCTATGAAAGTTGATTGTAGCGTAGTATCAAAGCTGTAAGTTGGGTTGAAGTTTTCGTCCAATGAAACACCGATCGGTTGTGTATTCGTTGGAAACTGCCTTACGCCCCAGTTGCTGTTGATCAAGTTACCTAAGTTCAATACATCAATACTGAACTGAATGGTATTGGTTTTATCACCTGCTTTAAAGTTAAAATCTTGCAAGATTCTCAAATCCCAATTGGAAAACCATGGGCTTAAAATAGCATAGGTCTCTGCATATTCTCCTCTGTTTTCACTCAAATAATCATCCTGAGCGATGTAACGCTTTAAAGCTTCACGTTGGGCACCAACTTCTGTAGTAGTACCTGTAAATTGCATTTGATCAATTTCACCATCTGTAGGGATATAAATCAAATCGTTTAATGGTGACGTATCATTATTGATATCCCCAGAATAAGTGTAAGTGAACCTACCTCCTTCAACGTATTCAAAGAATACAGAAATTGTAGTACCCCATCTTCCACTATTGCCATAGGTGAATTTCTTGTAAGCTGATCCTAAGAAACGGTGTCTGTTTCCATATAATGAAGGTGTTAATACAGCTTGATTTACATTGTTTAGAGCAGGGTTTCTATCAAATGCATCACCAGAGATCTCCGCTTCAATAGAAGAAGCATCTCTCGCATCCAGGTAGTTATAACCAAAGCTGGTGTACAATCCATTGGCCCAGTTGCGTTGCAATTGGATGGTGGCATTGATAGAACGACCAAGATCCGTATTCGTGAATACATAAGCACTGTTTCCAAATGAGCTTCTATCAGTTGCTGGATTATAAATCTGACGATTGTCCACTCCATTCAATCTTGCAGTTGGCAGATTCAAACCATAGTTTCTAACCATCATAGCATTCACATCTCTCGTGTAAATGAAGTCAGTCGTCAATACCCAGCCGTTGCTGAACTTACGATCGAATCCTAAATTCGTACGCCAAACTTGTGGGAATCTGAAATCGTTACGAGTCATATTGTAGAAGAAGAAATCAGGGTTAGCTACCTGGTTGCCAATCCATACAAATGGGAAACGTCCTGAGAACAAACCAGAACCACCTCTCAGTTGTACAGAACGATCACCATTCACATCCCAGTTAAAACCTATACGTGGAGAGAATAATACATTGCCTTCCGGTAAGTCAGTATGCGTGAACATAATTGGATTACCTTCCTCATCATAGTAAGTGATATCAGGATTGTAAGTTCCTCCATCTGAAAACAAACCACCTTTACGTGCAATGTTTTCTTCGATTTTTTCGGCTGTATCAAAGTACAAAGGTGCATCTACACGCAAACCGTAAGTCAATGTAAAACGATCATTCAAAGCCCATTCATCCTGAATATAAGCAGCCAATTGACCAACATTGGTTTCAGCCAAAGCCCAATTGCCAGCATCAAACGTGTTTTGTGCATGATCAACCACTGCGTCCATATCTCCAGAATTAACGAAATCAATGAATTCAGCAGTACTGTTAAAGCCAGGACCAAAGGTACCACCAGGATAAGGAACACCAAATGGTTCGTATACACCTAAGTTAAAGGAATTGTCAAAATTGAAACGCTCGAATGAAAATCCAATCGTGTATGTATGATCACCAGAATAGATGTTGAAGTTATTAGTTAACTGGAATACATCCTGATCCAATGCATTGTTGATTGAGAATGGTTCATGACCAGCTACAATGTAACGAATTTGATCTCTATTGATATTTACTACAGGAAATGGTGCTGAAAGTGCATCCCGAGTATCTCTAAATGCAGAAAATCCTACTTGCAATTTGTTAGAAAACTTATTGCTAAACAAAGATTTCAATTCTAACAAACCAGAGTGTATCACATTATTGATCTGATATCCCGAGTTGAAAAACTGTAGCGTTGTGGCATCCGGACCTCTTCTACCCAAAGCTGACGGGTGTGCAGGTTTCTGCTTAGAAGCATTCAAGAAGTTGTAAGTAGCTGTTAAAGAGTGACTATTGCTAATGTTCCAATCCAACTTCACAATACCTTTTTCATTATCTGTATTGTGCAAGTAATTTTCATAAGCCCCAGTTTGATAACCAAAACGCTGAGACAATACATTAGAAACAGCTTGCAAATCTGAAGCTTCTACTCTGGATACGTTTTCTGCATCTGTCCCACCTGCTCCTAAAGCAATGAAATTAGATCCTAAATCTTCTCTTCTTTCTACTTCAGCATTAACAAAGAAGAATAATTTATTTTTTACAACAGGTCCACCCAAACTAAATCCAAACTGTGTCTGACTCAATTCAGGAACAAAAATATCATTGCCATTTACTCTTGAACCTGTCAAGTCCTGGTTACGAGTAAATCCAAAAACAGTACCTGACAAATTATTCGTACCACTTTTTGTTACGGCATTGACTGCAGCACCTGTAAAGCCTGATTGTGTTACATCATAAGGTGCAATAGAAACCTGTATCTGATCGATAGCATCCAGAGAAATAGGTTGTGCATCCGTTTGGCCACCAGGAGTAGCCGCATCCAAACCAAATGGGTTGTTGAAGATACTTCCATCCAAAGAAAAGTTATTAAACTGATCATTTCTACCTGCAAAAGAATTGCCACTGGCAGCAGGTGTCAATCTTGTATAATCAGAAGCAGATCTGGAAATAGTAGGAAGTACTCTTAATTGCGTAGAACTAATATTCGTAGCAGCACCCGTTCTTTCATTGTTGATAACCGGATCAGCAATACCCGTAACTATAACTTCAGTTAAATCTTGAGCATTTGAAGCCAAACTAAAGTTCAAAGTCAGTTTTTGAGCCAGACTCAATTGAGGCAATGTCTCTTCTCTCGTTTCAAATCCAACAAAACTAGCAGTGATTTTGTAAGGTCCACCTACTCTCAAATTCGGTAAAGTATAACGACCGTCAGAACGAGTCGTCGTTCCGTACTGTGCTCCTGAAGGAACATGTATGGCTACGATTGTAGCCGCTTCAAGTGGTTGGCCATCAGCATCTGTTGCGACTCCATTGATGCTTGCAGTTGTAACCTGCGCCATCATAGGAAGGGTAAAGCCAACAAGAAAGATGAAAATACTTAAAAGTTGTTTCATAAAAAAAGTTTGTAATTATGAGTGTCTATTGACAGCTTGATTATGGTGTTCCGCCAAAAAACTAATAAATCAAGCTGCAAATGTACTTAACAATTACTTAACTTTTGATTTACAAAACCATCAGATTTGTGTAAGATTGTGGAAATGTGGAAAACTTTGGGCTATTTGTTGATAGTTTCCAAGCTCATCGTTTTGCCTCTTAAGAAGTCTATCAATTCTTGTCTGTCTTCATATTTTTCCATTTCATTATAGGTAATTGGTGCACCTATCTCTACTTCTATAGTTTTACCTCTTTTATTCATCACTTCATGCAGTAACAAACCCAAACGTAGATTCATACTGATCTTGCTTACAAACTGAAACAATCGGCTGTTGGTACCATGGAAAAACATAGGTACAACTGTACATTTGGTTTCGTGTATACGGCTTGTAATGAACTTGCGCCAAGGAAACTCTTCCACTTTTCCAAAGAATTTCATTGCAGTTGCAACTGCACCGGAAGGAAAAATCACTAATGCTTCACCATCATTTAATCGTTTGGTGGTCAGCTCCTTAGTCTTTAGATTGGTAGCTAATGCTTCATCATTATTTCTAAAATCAACTGGTAAAAGGTGGTGCTTCATAATGGGTTCGCGGGATAAAACCTCATTCACCAGCAAGAAAAAATCTTTTCTTACACGAGTAACTAAGTGACAGAAAATGGCTCCATCTACCACCCCATAAGGATGATTGGCTACAAAAATGACCGGCCCGGTCTTTGGAACCATATCTAATTTGCCTTGATCGTAATCAATTTTAATATTTAGTTTTCCCAAAGCATTGGCCCATACATTCCAGGGAGTAGGATCTTCATCGTGCAATTGATTGTAGATGTTTTGCAAATAGTCCTTTCCTGTGATCTTTTCAATGGCACTTATAACCCACCTTTTATAAAAAGGATCATGAGGGCTTACATAAGTAAAATTATGCCCGGCATATGCTCTGCCAACGTTTTGAGAATTTTCCATTTTAATCGACTTCTGTGATGTGTTGATTTCAAAAAAATCGATCAAATATAGACAATGAAAACTTATCTTAATAGATCTTTAAGATAGGAAGATCAAAAAAAAGAAATTTTACCGGTATCGTATTCCCTTTATGTGATAGTTGGTCTTTTTTAAAGTTGTTATTCTGATAAACCCTGAATACTTATTTCCAAATTATTTATTAACAATACTTCCTCCTTCCAATCTACAATTTGCCATGAACGATTGGGTTCAGCTATCATTACTTTTTGAGAATGTGTGAAAACCCAAACTACTTTTTGTACTCCAAAACCTAATAAAGCATCCGTCTTAGCATGGAAATATCCATTTGGGTCACTTAATTCATTAAGTGCAGCCTTTGTATCTACTTCTACCACAAGCTCAGGAGGGAAATTGAGGTATTTATTGGCAGCTTGATGTTCATCAACTTTAACTAAATCAATGACTGCAATATCTAATACTCGCCAGGTATTTTTTTTTATTTGTAAGCCTACCTCATTGCTTAATACAATGTATTTTTTAACTAATCCAGCTATTAAAAAATGAACAATTCTAGATATCAATTTTGCTTGTAAGAAACTACTTCCCATCACTTCCTCTTTAGATTTATCTCCACTTAAAAAATCTCTATACCCTGCAAAATAGATGGGCGTACCATCATCCATCTCATAAATCAATTCTTTGGGTATACTTTGAGTTTTACTTTTCATCTTCATAGTTTTACTAAATCAAGCTAAGTATTTTATGGAATAAAAGCCAATTAGTTGGCACAAAAAACCGTTAGGCTTATATTCACTATATTATTATTAGATTACACCGAACCAATCCAATAGCATCCATCCAAATGAAAAAGATCTTCCTATTCATCTGTCTAATCAGTTTATCCAGTTGCCTCATGGGACAGCCTTTCGATAAGATTTATCAGGATTATGATAACTATAAAGACTCAAATGTATTTGACCGCAGGTTTAAGCATGCAGATATCATGAAAGCTCTAGAGAAATTACCCAACAAGTTTCCTTTAAAACGAGTGGGGACTTCAGTAGAAGGTCGAAGCATCAATATGGTGCAAGTTGGAAATGGTCCTGTAAAAGTCCTACTGTGGTCGCAAATGCACGGCAATGAACCTACTGCGACAATGGCTATACTCGATTTATTCAATTTCTTCGCTGCATCTGATGAGTATGATGGTTTTAGAAATGAGTTGATGCAGAAGTGCAGTTTTTACTTTATTCCTATGCTCAATCCCGACGGAGCAGAAAAGTACCAACGTCGCAATGCAATGGATGTTGACCTCAACAGGGATGCACAGAGGCTTCAAAACCCAGAGTCTATCTGTTTAAAATCAATACGAGATTCACTAGAACCAGACTGGGGTTTTAACCTTCATGACCAAAACCGATATTATTCTGCAGGAGCAGGCATGCCTTACACTGCCTCTTTTTCATTCCTGGCTCCCGCTTTCAACAGGCAAAAAGACCTTAGCCCCAAACGAGAAGATGCCATGCAATTGATTGGTCATATGAATCGATTATTGCAAAAGTACATTCCCAATAAAGTAGGTCAGTATGATGATACTTTTGAACCCAGAGCCTTTGGAGACAATATTCAAAAATGGGGAACACGTACCATTTTGATTGAAGTAGGTGGACTAAAAGATGATCCTGAGAAACAATACTTGAGAAAACTCCACTTCATGATCCTCTTAAAAGCATTTCAAGGTATTGCTT
>JBCBCD010000008.1:0-5600 GCA_038530915.1 Bacteroidota bacterium | reverse complement strand
GTATTGCTTATGGAGACTTTGAAAAGGTTCAAAGAGAAGAATACGAGGCCATTCCATTTAACAAATTCAACGCCTTTCATGATATCATCGTCAGGAAAGCAACAGTGCTGCATCAAATGGATACTTTCCTACTAGATTTGGGCCTCCGACTTCGGGAAATCGAATATGATAATAACCGTTACTTCTATACCCGTGGCTTTATCGCTGATGTTGGTGACCTTTCCACCTCTCATGGCTATACAGAATTGGATGGATCATTGTATGAATTGATAGAAGGTAAAGTTTATCCTGATACCCTTGAAAGTATTGAAGAAGTTTATCAACTCAATCTTTGGAAGCAAATCAAAAAAGGGTATCTCTATTATCATGTCAATCAAGAACTACCAAATGATTCCAAAATCCATAGTTTACCCATCCAGTTATTAGGTTTCGATCAAACACCTAATTCTGGTTTTGAAATTGGCAATAATCCTGCTTTACATATACAAAAGAAGGGCAAGTCACAATTTTTATTGGTCAACGGAAGGTTGTTTGATGTGAGGAATGGAAAGAGAAGTTTGGATGATTATAGGTGATGGGTGGTCATTTATCACCTATCACCCATCAACTATCATCAAACTGCTTTATAAACCATTGCGTTGATATTCATACCAGCTCCCACTGAAGCAAATACGATCAAATCATTCTTTTCAATCGTGTGTTCTTCCATTTTACCTGATACAATCAAATCGAGCAAAGTCGGGACCGTAGCAACTGAAGAATTACCCAACCAATCTACTGTCATAGGCATCACATCGGAAGGTATTTCTACTCCATCGTAAAGATTGTACAAACGCTCAAGTATTGCGTCATCCATTTTCCCATTCGCCTGATGTATGAGCACTTTATTAATTTGGCTTAGGCAAGTATTACTTTTTTCCAAACACGCTTTTATCGCTCCAGGAACATGTGATAATGCGTATTGATATAGTTTTCTACCCTGCATCTTTAAATACAAATTCCCTTTGTTTTCATCACCATCATTATAAGATTCCGCCATTTGGAGCATTAGAGCATAGTCTTTGGCATCTGTACGAGTAGCATGTGCCAATACGCCAATTGGAGTATCACTTTCTTTGGCTTCAACAATAACTGTTCCCGCTCCATCTGCATACAACATGCTGTCTCTATCGTGTGGATCTACTACTCTGGACAGCGTTTCAGCTCCAATTACCATGATTCTTTTCGCATCTCCTGATTTGATGTAATAATCTGCTTGAATCAAACATTGCAACCAACCAGGACAACCAAAAGCCACATCATAAGCTACACAATAGGGGTTTTCAATTCCAAGTCGTTGTTTCACTCTGGAAGCCAAACTAGGTACAAAATCAGAACGTCGGTTATCCGATTTTACATCGCCAAAATTGTGAGCTACAATGATGTAATCTAAAGTTTCTTTATTTATTGAGGATTTTTCAAGCGCATCAGCAGCTGAAAGATACGCTATGTCAGAAGTAACCAATTCATCTTTAACATATCTGCGCTCTTCAATTGTTGTAATGGCTTTAAACTTTGTTATGATGTCAATATTCTCTTTATTGATGCGCTCTCTCCTTGCATCAAAAAAATCATGCTCCAAAAAGTATTCATTATCAATTTTTTGAGCAGGAATATAAGAACCTGTACCTGTTATTACGCTATATATATTGTTTCCCATGAAGCTATTCTTTTCTAAAAAATTGCGTGCGTCTCATTAACCAATAGGTTGAGACAGTCTTCATTCATTCAAAACCACTCAATCAGAATAGAATATTAATAGGAAAGTGTCATCTAGACTGTATGAAAAGTTTAGAGTATGAAATCTTGAACAAGATATACCAATTTTTAAAAGTAATGTTCACAATCATTTGATATAAATAACCATTCTACGATTTCAAGTTATAATTTCACCAAACTTTATTAGGCCAATCTTTCTGTAGATCTACCCTAAACCTCTCCATCCATTCTTCTGAAATAGCATCCGCCAACTTTTGGTACTGTGGACTCTTTACTGAATAGCTTTCATCAGATAAGCCTAAAAAATTGATCACATCATTCACAGTTTGTTCGTAATTTTTGATAAAATCTTCATAGACAATGGTCAATGGAGTGATTCTTCCCTGATCAAATAAGGTTTGTATTTTACTTTCTCTAATGCCTGTTTCTAACAATAAATGTTTGAGGGCATCATGATTGTATTGATCAATAATTTCTTTAGGATCATATTCTCTTTTCTCGCCCATTTTCCTGTGCCATTCATTCGTAACGATGGCTTTCCACCAAGAAACTGCTTGTTTAACCTTATTCCTACGCGTTAAAAAAATATGCTTGTGATTGGGAAAGGCATTTTCCCAAACCTCCAAATTACTTGGATTATCAGTAGTTCCCCCTGGAATCTTAGCTAACTCTCGAATCAAAGGATCATTTTCCTTCATAGGAGCGTTTACTTTTAGTCCTAGTACTCCGTTAGGTGTACTAGCATTTTCCCATATTTGAGCTTGCAGACTGGTATAATCAGATACTCCAAAATGTGATAATATAGTTTCTTCTTTTTGGTAAATGTCGTGAAAATGTTCACCTGGCTTACCGGCAATGCCAGTCGAACTTAGTAGCTGACATAGCAAAGTACTACCATTCCTTTGGCTAAACCAAATGGTGTAAGAGACTTTTGGAATCATTGTAAATTATTTTGTGTGAATAGGTAGGCTACGGTGATGAAAGGTCTGAAGAGGAAAAAATAGTTCCCTCCTTATGGAAAATATGTCCAAGTGATGTTTATTACTTGGACATATTACAGCCTTAAGTGGTTGGACAAAACATTGTTTATTTTTGTCCAACCACTTACTCCTTTAAAAACTTAACCATATTCACTCCTGTAGCTCTTATCGTCTGCACACTTACCGTTAATAAGGCTAAGAGGGTAATTAAAAAGACAGCCAGCACAAAATAAGTCCACTGGATATCGATTTTATACACAAAAGCATCCAACCAAGTTTTCGAAATCCAATAGCCGATGGGCAATCCTACCAACAAAGCTATACCAATTAAACTCAAGAAAGAACCGGATAACAATTTGATGATATTGAACTTGGAAGAACCTAGTACTTTCCGCACAGCAATTTCTTTCAACCTTCTTTGAACCACAAAAGTAGCAAAGCCGAAAAGCCCTAAGCAAGAGATAAAAATAGCAATCCCAGCAAAGTAAGTAGACAATTTCCCTACCCGAATTTCTGAAGCATACAACTGCTGGTAACTTTCATCCAAAAAGGTAAACTCAAAGGGAATATCTGCCACAAAATAGTTATTGTACAATTGTCTGATTCTTTCGATGGTCGCTTTTTCATTACCGGACTCTAATTTCACCATGATATTAGAAGCGAAATTGTCCTTTGTCAGGTTGATGAATAAAGGGTCAATTTCTTTGTATAAATCATCAAAGTGGAAGTTCTGAGTTACTCCAACAATCATACGGTCTTTGCCCCAAAGATTCACTTTTTTCCCAATAGGATCTTCAAAGCCCATTGCTTCAATAGCAGCTTGGTTTACTATTAAGGAAGCGGTATCTGCCTGATAATTTTTACCATAAGAACGTCCCGCTATCATTTCTATTCCCATTGTTTCTACGAAATCATATCCTGCTGCTATCGTGGCGAACAATATTCGATTATCCGCTGGATTTCCTGGCCAAGTTAAGCCCGTCGTTCCACCATAATCGCCGGTTATATGCTGAGCAAAATTTGAAGCGTTATCTACACCAGGTAACTTTTTCACTTCCTGAATAAAGTAGGCTATGTCTTCAGGACTCAATTCATTAGCGGAAGCCTGTCCATCAGCCTTTGTTCCCATGGAAAACCAAATGGTATTGTCCTTATTATAACCCAGGTTCTTATTCTGTATCAACTTTATCTGCTGATTAATGATAATTACGGATGAAATCAATATAGCTGAAACAATGAATTGAAAAACGATTAGGCCTTTTCTGGTCAGTTGACCAGTCCAACTCTTATTTAATTCTCCTTTCAGTGCCTTTACAGGTCTAAAAGCTGATAAAAACAAAGCAGGGTAACTGCCAGCTACAATACCAGTAAGCAGCGTAATGATCAAAATTCCACTCAATAAATAAGGATCAAAAGTAAAGCCTGCATTGAGACCAGCTATAGCTGTAAATTTAGGATACACCATAAATATCACTCCTATAGCCAAAATTAAACTCATAAAGGCAAGAAGCACAGATTCTGTAAGGTATTGCTTAATCAAGCTGGCTCTATCTGCTCCTATCGCTTTCTTTACACCTATTTCCTTAGTCCTTGCTAAGGCTTTGGCTGTTGCCATATTCATAAAATTGACACAAGCTATGATGAGGATAAAAAAGGCAATTAATGAAAACAAACGCACATAAGCGATCCTTCCTCCTACTGGTCTTCCATTCTCATATCGTCCATACAAATAGCGATCAGATAAAAGTTGAGCATAGAATGTATAAGAGATGTTTTCTTGTTTAGACTGGGCTAGTTTTTCAATTTTCGTATTGAAAAGGTCTGCATCTGTATTTTCTTTTAGTGTCAAAAAAGTAGAGGGATCACTGTTGTTCCAAGCTGTCAAGTTGGTGTGTACCTCTGTAAATTTTTCATAACTGAAAACAGCATCAAATTCCATGCTGGTGGCTTGCTTACTTTTTGTAAAAACACCACTTACTGTGTATAAGCCACCATAGCTTTCATGCACCCATTCTATGGTTTTTCCTAATGCGGCTTGCTGGCCAAACAACTTTTCAGCTAATTCTTCAGAAATTGCAATTGCATTATTAGAAGTTAATACAGTAGATTTCTCTCCCTGAACCAGTTCATATGAAAATACTTCAAAAAAGTCCTCACTGGCAAACTGATTTTTAGCGATAAACTTATTTTGCCCTCCATCGGTCAAAACAAATTTTTCACCTTCAAACCAATCATACGGAACAACTGTCACTGCGTGTTCTACATCAGGAAAATCTTCTGCCAAGGTAGTTGCTAAAGGACCAGGCGTGTAAGCATCTGTCGAAATGCCATCGGGTGTAGGATCATTTTCCATCACTTGATACAAACGATCGCTTTTTTCAAAATTCCGATCCACTTGCCATTGATGATATACCCAGGTGTAAATGAGTATCACACATACTAATCCAACCGCCAGACTTAGTAAATTGATAGTAGTAGAAGATCCAGTCCGACGCATATTCCGAACTGCTATGAGTAAATGATGCTTAAACATAACCAATGATTTTCTTTTCCGTCAACTCAAAATAGAATACGAAGGAAAGGACAAAGACCAATTTAATTGGTTGCATTGCTCATGGGGCATAAGTCATCGGTCATAGGTCATGCTGCTCTGCCATGTACCTGTAAGAACAGCATGACCTATGACCTATGAAAAAAAATGTCAATCAATTGTAAAACAGGGCTTCCATTTATCGAGTAAAATTGTTTGCTAATCTATCGATCCATAAATTTATAAGAAAAAGGAACACTTATGAAGAAAAGAACTTGCCCTCATTGCAATCACAAATACTCTATCAGAGATTATTTTAGGTAAAATAATCT
>JBCBCD010000007.1:17958-22378 GCA_038530915.1 Bacteroidota bacterium | reverse complement strand
TTTGGCGATTTTAGTGAATGTATTTTTTTAAGATAAGAAACTGGCTTGATAACTGAGTGTCTGAACTTTGAATTGACGGGTTAAAGACAGTTTCATTTTCCTGTGGCTGTACCTTCCTTTGGATTGTCCAACCATTTAATCTGTTAACTACTTCAATATCTAACTATGGAAATTAAACATACCAAGCATAACTTAAAAAAGTTAGAAACTGTTTTTGAAAGTCTGGGTTATGTTGTACGATATGAAAAAGGAAACTTCCAATCTGGCTACTGCATGGTGAAGGACAAAAAAATTGCAGTTATCAATAAATTTTTTGATACAAAAGGAAGAATAGATTGTTTAATTGATATTTTGAAAGGTCCTGAATTTGAAAATGAAGAGTTGGAAGACAGCAAATTGAATAAATTCTTCTTGCAAATCAGGAAAGATAAAATCATAAAAAGCGAATCATCATCAGAGCAACAATAACAATATTAGGCAGTGGTACTTCTCAGGGTGTTCCTGTGATTGGCTGTGAGTGTGAAGTATGCCTGTCTACTGATCCAAGAGATAAGAGGTTACGTACAGCTGCATTAGTTTCCACCCCTCATACCAATATCTCAATAGACTGTGGACCTGATTTCCGACAACAAATGCTTCGTGCAGAGGTGAAAAAATTAGATGCTGTAATCTTGACACATGAACACAACGATCATATTATTGGACTTGATGATGTGAGGCCATTTAATTTTATGGCTAAGAAGGACATGCATGTGTATGCTCAACCGAGAGTAAGTGGAGAGGTTAAAAAAAGGTTTGCTTATGTTTTTGATGCCAATCCATACCCAGGAGCTCCCAGAATAAGATTGAACAACATCAATCCTGATGAGTCATTTACAGTGAATGAGATCAAAATTACACCCGTAAAAATCCAGCATGGTAATCTTCCTATCGTTGGTTTTAGAATGGGGGATTTTGCTTACCTAACAGATGTAAAAACAATAGCCGAAGAAGAATTCTCAAAATTACAAGACATCGATACCTTGGTTTTAAACGCTCTACATCATAGCTTTCATTACAGTCATCTAAATCTGGAAGAAGCACTCGAACTCATCCAGAAGCTTCAGCCCAGACAAGCTTACCTAACACACATTAGCCATAGAATGGGGAAATACAAAGATATTAACCCTACTTTACCGAATAATGTATCACTTGCCTACGATGGCCTTCAGTTTAATGTGGAGGTATAGAATATATAATGAGCCGCTACACACTAAACTCTACACCAGAATAAGGCTTATCTAATCAAGTATCCTTAATATTACTATCTCCTTAAGTTGCATCTATTCACAAATAATCATTATTTTATGGAGTATAACCAACTCTTAAAACTTTTATGTCAAGAACTGACTATCTAACTACTGCCATACTGATACTTTTTATTGCCGCATTTGGGTACCTTGTTTTTCGTGTTTTTTTCAATAATAAAACACCCACAACCCAACCTCAATATACTGAACGTGAAGAAAGTACATCCATTGAAGAGCTATATCCTATAGATTCTTCTCTCACGGATGAAGACGGCTACTACTATGATCAAGACCAACAAGGTTATGATGATGCATCTTCCAATGATGATGTGTATGTACCTACTGAAGAGGACAATACCACTTACAGTCCTCAAGAAGAGGACAACACTTCCTACATTAATAATAACACTACTACCAATTATTCCTCTCAAGGTGATTTCATGGTATTAGCAGGTAGCTTTAAACAAAAAGTAAATGCTGAAACTCAAGTAAGTAAGCTGAAAAAGTTAGGCTATAGCAATGCTAGTGTTGAACTATTTAACAGAGGAGCTTACGCAGTTGCTCTCGTAGATAGATATGATACGATGGCTGATGCTGAAGCTTTGAAAAATGAGCTAATCAGCAGACACAGTATTGAAGCGAAAGTGCTGAAAAAAAGAGTACAAAAGAATTAAATCTATGTTGTTGTATTATCATGCTGTTATGCTGTTATGCTTTCATTAGGAATAACAACATGACAGCATAACAGCATAGCAAAATGAGCTACGCTCCAAATTCTTCTATCCATGCCAAAACACCTCCCTCAAGGTTTTTCACATTTGCAAAACCCGCCTGTTGTAACATTTGCTGGGCCATCGCACTCCTTCTACCAGAACGACAATGAATAATAATTTCTTTGTCTTTGTGCTCTTCTAAATTAGGGATTACACTAGGAAAATTCCCTAAAGGAATCAACTTACCATCCAGATTGAACTCTTCAAACTCGTAATCTTCACGTACATCGATCAATACAAACTCTTCTCCTTTATCTATTTTGTCCTTTAATTCTTTAACTGTAATGTCCATTTTGTTAAATATTTAGATTGTAGATTTAGTTGCTATAAGATTTAACCTTAAAACTGCTCTTCTGTATCATTCGCTTGATCACCACCGCTACCACCACATCCTTGCGGTCTATTTGCTGTAAGGTAAATCTTTATTTGTGCTCCCATAGGAATTTGAACACCCGGCTGAAAAGCAGGTTCTTGTTTGTACACAAAAGCGTTATCCGTTCGGCTTCCTTCAACTGTACCTAAGCTTAGGTTATAATTATCAATGATGAAACCAACCTCTTTGTATTGTTTACAAACCAAGTTGGGAATATTTACTTTGCCATTATTTCGCTCGGTTACAACAAATTCTAAAGTCGAACCTCTTGGAACCTTGTAGCCATCTTCAATGTCATTCATGGTTACCTTTTCTCCTTCAAAATAAAAATGGAGTATCGTATTTTCCTCATATTTAGGATTGTATACCTTCTCACGAATGGTGGCTTCAATATCAATGCGATTAAGCTTATTAATGTATTGCTGATAGTCATCACTTCCCACCAAAGAAGGCAATTGTACAAAGTCAGGAATCACTTTTGTGATTTCAATGTAGATGCTTCTTTTTCTTTTTACGATGGAGCCAGCTTTTGGAGTCTGCATAATTACAACACCGGGCCGTCTTCTAACATTAAAAGTAGAGTCAATTACGACTAACTTCAGGTTTCTGTCTTTTGCCAATTGTTTAGCCGTTGCTAAGGTCATCCCTTCAAAGTTTTCAACTTCCATAGCTTCCCCATGCCTTGTGTACCAATCCAAAGATTTATTCAGAAGGAAGAAAAATAGCAATAAAAACCCACCCCAAAGTGCCAAATTCTTTAGAAAATAAGGAGACCTAATGAATGCCAGGATGCTAAGCCATGTGCTTAAAAAGAAAGACGGTTTTTTATTCTCCTCCTCTTTAATCTTTTTTTGTATTGAGACTTTCTCTTTAAGTTCTTCTTTTGCTTTTACTTCCTCTTCAAGAATGTTTTTTTCAACTATAGTAGCTTCTGGTACTTCTTGGATTTCTGTTAATTCTACTTCTTCCATCTCTTCTCCTACCTGCTCAGCAACCAATGCCTGTTCTGCTTCCATTTCCTGCTTACTCACTCGCTGAACAAACCTCTGCTTACCATACTCAATGATCTTTTCAATGAAATCATAAGGTTTGTATTCATTGATGGCTGCTTGATGGAAAATACAAGTCGCCGGAGTCATTCCAGGCAATGAATTGACCTCGACTACAATGGTTTCTATACTATTGTCTTCAAAGATTCTTATAAAAGCATCTATCCTGGCATATCCTTCTACTTTGAGCTTTCTTGCTACCTGTTGTAGATCTTCTTTGACTTGTTGTGCTATATAGTTGTAATCCTGCAAGTTATCTGCAAACCGAGCTGGTGTTATATTCTGACCTTCCCCGGCTAAAAACTTTTCTTCTAAAGAAAGCACATCACCAGTAGCTAAGGTTTCCGAAGGCTCAAAGACTTCATAAAAGACCGTACCATCTGGTTTATAATGCGTCAATAACCCCCCCGTAATTTCCAGAAAATGTTTGGCTCCGTCTGCCGTAATCAACTTTTCAAACAGGATGCGCTGCTTTCTGGGAAACTCCTCTTTAGGTCTAAGTTTTAGGATTTTTCTTTGAAAATCACTTGTAGCATCTGTTTTTCTAAACATCAACTGCACATAAGCTTTGAGCTCATCCCTATTGCGCAATACTTTAACCGCTGAACTACATCCATCGTCCACCGGCTTTGCGATGAATGGATAAGACAATTTTCTCTCTATATCATCTAAAAAGTCATTAGGATCATCCTTAAAGCCATCCTGATTAATCAAAAACTGATCCGTTACACTAAAGCCATTTTGCTTTAACTTTTGTAAAGTCTCATACTTATTAATGGTAATGCTAGAAGATTCTACTCCTGAACCATTATAAGGAATATCATTTTGTTCGAAAAACTGTTGTAAGTGCCCATCTTCACCTGGTCTACCATGCAATGCAATAAAACCAAAATCAAGTTTTTCACCCAGCTCCTGGAATGTCATCTCTACAGGATG
>JBCBCD010000007.1:0-17948 GCA_038530915.1 Bacteroidota bacterium | reverse complement strand
ACGGACCATTTCTTTATTTTATCTCTGATATCATCAGCATTGTCCTTCAATAAAAGATTGATAGGCAATTGGTAAAGCTCAAAATTGTCTTTGCTGCCCGTCAAAAAGATGGGAATGGGTTCGTATTTATCAGAACTTGACAGTTTTTCAAATATATTGCGTCCACTCTCAACCGAAATATGTCTTTCGAAAGAATATCCACCAAGGAAAACACCAATTTTTTGCTTTTTTATGGCTTCCTCTTTCAAGCTGTTGATTTTATCATCCAAAAACTCCAACAATGCCTGATAGCTAGCTTCTTCATTTTGCTCTGCTAATCTTTCCTGTAGAGAAGTCCTGATAATATAGGTCAAAAATTGAGAAGGATTCAATCCAATTTCAGCTGCCTGATGGAAGAAAAAAGATGAGGGTAACATACCCGAGGTAGTATTCGGATCATTAAGGAAAATTTTATCTTCCGGCGTTATGAATCCATCAATTCGGGCATACGTTTGAAAGCCCAGTTCCTGAAAAAGGCGCTCACACTCTTGACGTATACTTTCAATCTTTTCAGTAGGTAAGTTGATGGGCGTTTCTTTTCTGGAAAGGCCTGGCATGTATTTCGATCTATAGTCAAATACTTCGCTACCTTTCACAATTTCTGTGGGTGGTAAGGCAACGGCAGATCCGTCTTCTTTTCTGATGACAATACAAGAAAACTCTTTACCATCTATGAATCCTTCTGCAATTACTTTTTCCTCCCCCAAAAAGCCTTCCAATAAAAAGCTTGCCGTATCTTCTCCTTCCCAACTAGTTGTTTTTTCATTTAAGAAGGAAAGCAATTGTTCAGGATGGTAAATGGTGTATTCTTCATTAGCAAAAGAAACATTCAATGGAAAACCTACTCCATCTCTAATATCTGTGATAAAGCGAATGTGCTCTATCTTTTCATAGTCTGAAGACTCCTTCCAACGACCTACAGGGATTTGCTCTCTAAAAAAAGCTCCATTGACAGCCTCCATGAAGGCGCGTTCATCCTCACTTTCCAAAATGGCTACTCCTATCGATGATCCCTGATTAGCTGGCCTGATGACCATAGGGAAGGTGATTTCTTCTTTTGCTTTTCTAAAAAAAGCATGAGGATCATCCAGCCATTCATTCCTATTCATTACCACTACCGGTGGTGCCTCAAACCCTTTTTCAACCATCAGAGCTTTTTGAATCGCCTTGTCCATACCTATACGGCTGGCTTCTATGCCACTACCCGTATAAGGAATTTTCAAGTTTTGCAACTCTTCCTGAATCGCTCCATCTTCCCCATATTCGCCATGCAAAGCCAAGAAAGCTACATTGATGGATTGAGCCAATTCTTCCGGACTCAATCTTTTACCAATATTATTGATTAATAAATCTTGCTGGTCGATATCCAACTGTCCCAAGCTCTCAAGGTAGATTTGAAAATTATTGGGTGAAGTAGGCAGTTGCTTGACCGGAGGGTAAAAATCTCTTATCGAGCCTTTGTATATATTTTCCCAGTTTAGGAGTATAAAATTTTTATTACTGTCCACAAAAACAGGAATAGGATCAAAGATCGACTTGTTTAAGTTGTCATACACAGTTCGTCCTCCGGCAAAAGAGATTTCTCTTTCTCTGGATGGCCCCCCAAAAAAAATACCTACTTTTATTTTCATATGTCTTAATTGCTGGGCAAATTACCTCTGTAAAACGATCTGGTAGTACCTGCGGCATTACCAGATCGTTTTTATTCTTTTTTAATGCAGTGCGAGACAAATTTAGGTGAATTTGTGTTGTCAGAGAAATTCGTTTTCTTTTTTATCTCCACATTCGACAAACTTACTATTTTTTAGCCTGATTCAGCATTCAATTTTTTATGAATAGAGAAATTCTAAAACTAGCCATCCCAAATATCATTAGTAATATCTCTGTACCCTTTTTGAGTACTGTAGATACGGCCTTAATGGGACAGCTTTCCAGTTTGCATTTGGGAGCAGTTGGTATTGGTAGTATGATTTTTAATTTTTTGTACTGGAACTTTGGTTTCTTGAGAATGGGGACAACCGGTATAACTGCTCAAGGCTTTGGTGCTAATAATGAAAAACAGATTACTAATACACTGGGTAGAGCACTATTAATTTCTATTGGTTTGGGTATTGTATTGATACTGATTCAAATTCCTTTAATTCAGGCAGGTGTTTATTTGATGAATGTTGATCCTTCGCAGCAAGCATTGATAGAAACCTACTTTTACATTAGAATTTGGGCGGCTCCTGCTACTATGTCTTTATATGCTTTAAGTGGTTGGTTTTTTGGCATGCAAAATGCGAAATTGCCTCTGATCATGACTGTTGCCGGGAATGTGCTCAACATCATTATGAGTTACTTTTTTGTAATAGAACTCGAATGGGAAGTGGCTGGTGTAGCCTGGGGAACGGTTATTGCTCAATATCTAAGCTTTGCTCTTGGCTTACTGTTTACCTATTTGTATTACAACGACTATTTAGCTAAGTTGAGGTTGAAAGCGATTATCATTTGGGAGGAACTAAAAGCCTTTTTATCCATTAATGCCGATATTTTTATACGTACTTTCTTATTGACCTTGTCTTTCGGTTTCTTTTATAGCCAGTCCTCATTGAATGGAGCTACTATCCTGGCTGTTAATACCATTTTAATGCAATTTATCAGTTGGATGTCATATGGAATAGATGGATTTGCTTTTGCTACAGAAAGTTTGGTTGGCAAGTACAAAGGGGCTAATGATTGGAAGCAGGTAAAAAATGCGATTCGATATTCCTTCTTCTGGGGAATGGGCTTTGCATTGTTATATAGCTTAATTTATTGGATCCTAGGAACCAGTATTTTATACCTTTTTACTTCTGAAAGTCATTTAATAGAAGCGACCACCCCTTTTTTAATATGGATGATCATCTTTCCACTAGCCGGCACGCCCTGTTATATTTGGGACGGAATATACATCGGTTTAACCGCTTCAAGGGCTATGAAAAATATGATGATCCTCTCTATAATTGTGTTTTTCATATTTTATTATGGAATTAGCATCAATTATGGCAACCATGGTTTGTGGTTAACGATGGTTATTTTTATGTTAGTGAGAGGTCTTTTTCTGCACCTTTGGATGTTTAGAAAAGGACTGGAAAATGTAAAATAAAATCAAGAGACTTTGTTCCCAGAAAATAAATTGACCATTATCTCTGCCGGTGCAGGTAGTGGAAAGACATATCGACTTACTCATGAACTAGTTCACCTCCTTGAAAGTGGGCAGGTTCGTGCCGATGGCATCATTGCTACTACTTTTACCAATAAAGCTGCAGCAGAACTACAAGAACGAGTACGATTAAAGCTATTGGAAGAAGGCCTTTCTAAAGAAGCTGACGACCTTACCAATGCTTTGATAGGTACCGTACATGGGCTAGGTGTAAAGCTCTTGAAAAGGTTTGCTTATGAAGCAGGCGTTTCCCCAGAAGTAAGCATCTTAGCTGATGAAGATCAACAGCACTTATTCAACTTATCCTTGTCCAATATTTTAACGGAAGAAAAAGTAATCCGAGTTGAACAACTGTGTGATGTATTGGGCTTAAGTGACAATCAATATTACGATTGGAGAAAGGAAGTAAAAACCATTACTGATATTGCCAGAAGCAATGATTTTGGCGTCAATGTTTTGGAGGAAAGCAAAGTCTTGTCTGTCCAAAGCTTTAATCAACTTTTGGGCGAACAAGATAGTAGAACCTTAAGTAGCTTTCATGATGATCTATTAAAAGAACTGGATGAATTCATTTTAAAGGTAAGTGCTGGTGAAGATGCAACCAAAGCTACGCAAGATGTACTTGGTTTTGTCAAGTTTGTCAAAAACGAACTGAAGCTAACCAGCAAGATCAAATGGACCAACCTCGCCAAACTCAGTAAACTGAAGACAGGAGCAAAGAGCAAACAATTGGTTACTCCTATCATTGAATTAGCTGCAACACATCACAGTCTAACGGCCTTTAGAAATGACATAGAAAAGTTTACCTATCTACTTTTTGATTTAGCTATCGAAGCCATACAGGAATTTGAGCAATATAAAAAGCAAAGGGGACTTATCGATTATATCGACATGGAAGTACTGATCAAAAACCTCTTAAAAAATGAGCACGTAAAAGAAGTCTTGTCCGATGAATTGGATCTACTTATGGTGGATGAGTTCCAAGATACCAGCCCTATTCAATTAGAAATATTTTTGGAGCTTTCTAAGATAGCCAATCAATCCATTTGGGTAGGTGATCCCAAGCAATCCATCTATGGATTTAGAGGAGCTGATCCCAAATTAATGCAGGAGATCATCCAATTTTCAGGAGGCATCAATCCCAAACACATTCAAAAGTATTCCTGGCGATCCAGAGAAGATATAGTCTTTGCTACTAATGCCCTTTTTACCAAAGCATTTCCTGACTTGCCCCAAGAACAGGTTGTTTTACAACCTAAGCGTACCAAGTTAGCCAATGAGGATAGTGCAAATAAAGAAGACGAGCCAATAGAAATGGGACATGCCCTTATTCATTGGCATTTTAAATATATTACTGAAGCCAAAAGGAAAAAGCAACCTGGCAAACCATGGGTAGAAAACTGCATAGCCAACAGCATCAAAAGCATGCTCGACCATCCACCCACTATTATTCCCAAAGGAAGTAATGGATTCAGAACGGCTTTGCCTTCAGATATTGCCATCTTGTGTCGATCAAACTCAGCTTGCCTGGAAGTAGCAGAAGCACTCTCAAGAGCGGGTATTAAAGTATCTATTTCCAGATCAGGATTATTGAATACTGCTGAGGCTACTTTAGTATTGGCTTGCCTTAAGTTACTACTCAATAGAAATGACTTGCTTTCTAAAGCAGAGCTTCTAAAATTGGCAGATGGAAAAACGCTGAATGAAATTATAGACAACAGATTGGCTTACCAAGCACTCAATCAGACAGAAAGCTATAAAGAAAGGTGGGCAGAAGAGAGTCAATTCATTCAAAAAGTAAACACATTAAGAGAAAGAACCCTGGAGCTTTCTACGACAGAATTGCTCGAATTGATATTAGAAGACTTAGATATCAGGCGCATAGTAGTCGGCTGGGGAAATGCTACTCAAAGGCTGGACAATATAGATGCGCTTAGGCAACTAGGCAATAAATATGAAGAAAACTGTAATCGACTACATGCCCCTTCATCTTTGGGTGGGTTTCTTTTGTATTTATCCGATTTGGCCAATGAAGACAAAGACCAACAAGGATCAGGCTTGGGTGAAGACGCCATTCAGGTACTTACTTATCACAAAAGCAAAGGCTTAGAGTGGCCCATCGTAATCTGCCACAATCTGGAGCAACGACTAAGAGCTGATGTTTTTGGTGCTGATATTGTTTATAAAACCGAAGAAGTGGACTTAGATAATCTCCTGGGAAATAGATGGCTAAGGTATTGGGTAAACCCTTACGGAAAGCAAATCAGAAAAACCCATCTGGATGAATCCTTAAAAGAAAGTGAGGTGCAAGCTGAAAAACAAAAACAAGCCTTACAAGAAGAAGCAAGACTTTTATATGTCGGCATCACCAGAGCCAGAGATTATCTGATTTTCCCAACTTCTGAAAATCCTACTTTCTGGTTAAATCGTACTTGGCATGAAGGAGATGAAGCGGCTCCAACCCTTGATCCTGATCAAACAGAGAGTCCCTGGATGCACAACAATACAATCTTGCCAATAGATAATTTCATTTTTGAATACAGCAAAGAATTTGAAATCCATCCCGGAGCTTTAACGCCTACTCCTCTTTTTGAGCCTTCAGCAGGTATTCTTTACCACAAAGAGAAGTACTATGATCTTAGAAAAGAAAAGCTGACAGATTTATACACCTGGGAAATAGATGATAAAGGCATGTATGCCAGTATGGTACTGCTCAATGATCTTGACAGCAGCTATACAGCAGCCCGTTTGCTTAAAGTATTTATCAATGCCTATCATAAAGATTATTCCGAGGATCAGCTCCAATTAATGGCCGAAGAATTGCTACCAAGATTCGAAGCAGAAGACGTTATTGAGCCTTTTGAAGTTGTACATGTCACAAAAAGGTTTTTTAATCACTTCAATCAACAATTTCCCGGTATAACAAGTATCAAAAGAAATTCGCCCATTACTTTTCACCATAAGGGAAGGATCTTTAGTACAGTATTGGATCTGGTACTCGAAACAGAAGAAGGAATCATCATTATTCAACATTCTTCTTTTAGCGGCGATGCCAAAAACCGCATTAAAAGAGCTGCTGAGTTGAACGATTGGTGTTATATGGTGCAAAAAAGTCTGAAAGCAATCCATAAACAGCCGATAGTAAGAACTTATGTTCATTTTGTTATGATGGCGAGTCTGCTTGAGGTTAGCATTGGGGCATAGGTCATTGGGTTATGCAACTTTTGCGACTCTATGATAGAGGGGGTTCAACAAAATTTCTTAAATTACCAATTAAAAATGAAGACCACACTTTTAAGCCTCACCACTTTATTATTCTTATCCCTTCTTTCATTTCCCAACAGCATAGAAGCTCAACCTGATGATCGTATATACAAAATAAGAGTAGCCTCTGCCCGAGGAACCATCCTACTTGATGAGTTTAAAAGAATAGCGGCTTATGGTCACCTTTCCATTGAACCTGCTGACAATGGTTATACCAGAGTATACATCGGCAAATACATTGGTAGAAGCACGGCCTTAAATGTACTAAGTAAAGTGAAAGCAAGAGGGTTTAAAACAGCCTATATGGTTCTTGACTTTGAAGTATATCCAAATAATGAAGACCGTACATATTCCACCTGGCAATTTACCTCATTAAAAAAACTCGATTTTAGTTTGATAGAAACCAAACTCAATGGCAACTTTAGTGATCAGATGTACATCCAATATGCCAATGGACATTATAGATATTCGCTGGGCGTTTACAATAAGTTTGTGATGCCAGAGTCGGAGGAAGGCTATAGGCAAGTTACTTTTCAGGGAGGGTTTATGGATGGATTTGCGAGGACGTTGTAAAACTTCACCATGGAGGTGCAAGTGTTTCATGGAGTATCATGAAGTGAATAAAGATCTAAAAACGAACTACAAAATATGAACACCCAAGAAAAATTCGATCGTTTTAAGAGTATGCATATCCCAGGTAATCCTATTTTGCTTTACAATATCTGGAATGCAGGAAGTGCACAAGCAGCTGTTAAAGCAGGCGCTGCAGCTATTGCTACCGGAAGTAAACCATTGGCAATGTCACAAGGCTATCCCGATGGAGAAGTAATGACAGTAGATCAGGTGATCACGACTGTGAAACAGATTGTCAAGTCCGTAGAAGTCCCCATGAGTGTGGATTTTGAAGGTGGCTATGCAGGTAATGACCTAGATTTATTGGCCCAAAACATCAGAAAGATTATCGAAACCGGCATTGTTGGTATCAACTTTGAAGATCAGGTAGTGGGTACCGCTAACATGTATGATATAGACACTCAAGTGAAACGCATCCAAACCATTCGCAAGACGGCTGATGATTTGGGAAGTTCACTTTTTATCAATGCTCGTACGGATATTTTCCTGAAAGAGAAAGACAAAAGCAAACACGGTGGATTGATAGAGGAAGCAGTTACTCGTGCTCAAGCTTTTCAAGAGGCCGGAGGCGATTGCTTTTTTGCACCTGGTTTGTATGAAGGAGAATTGATAGAAGAGCTTTGCAAAATGGTGGACCTTCCGGTCAATATTCTTAAGTCTCCTACTGCACCTGGTGTAGCAGAATTAGCAAAACTTGGTGTAGCACGCATTAGCTTTGGACCTTTTGCTTATTTGGATTTGATGAGTAGTTTTGAGGAAAAGGCGAAAGAATTGTTTGGATAGATATACAGTTGAGCCCGAATTCGGGCTCAAACTTATCTTACTCCCAAGTCCCCGAAGAAAACCAACCAGAACGGTCTCTGTCTGCTTTTTCGGCAGCTTTTTGTTGTTTCGTCTTATCAAAAGCATCTCTGTCCAGGAAATAAGCGTCATCCTGAGCTTGCTCATCCAACAATTCCCAATCGTATTTTTTGGGTTCTTCATCTTTTTCCAGTACCCCTTTGAACCAAAATGAAGTGAGTAAGCCTGCGACGCCCCCCATGAGGTGGCCTTGCCAGGAAATTCCCTCTCGACCGGGAATAATGCCCCAGATCATGGAACCATAATATAAAACGACAATTAGCGCTAAAGCAATTGCTTTAGCATTCCGACGGAATATGCCATTGCCAAAAAGGAAGGCAGCTAAGCCATAGATCACACCACTGGCGCCTATGTGATAATTAGAAGGGCCAAAAACTATAGGAAAAAAGCCCGTCAGCCAGACCAATACTCCACTTAAGAAGTAGATGACAAAAAAGGAGGGCCATGCTATTTTTCGATAGAAAAACAAGATCATGACACTTAAGGAAAGAAATGGTAAAGAGTTGGAAAGTAAGTGGCCAAAATCACCGTGTATCAAAGGCATAAACAAAATCCCCTTCAAGCCCCAGAGCTTTCCGGGGTATACCCCCAAGTGATAAAAACTCAAAGGAGTAAATGCCTGTATGATCTGGATCACCCATAGGATGGCCAAAAACCTCAAAGGCCAAATGACACTGTCATAAAATCTTTGCATTTGCTGCTTTACCATAACGCCTCATTTTAATATTGTATCAACCCCTTTATACCTAAACTTAAGGAGTCTTTTTATTCAATCGTTTTAACTTGAGTGCTTAGAGTTTAAAAGGTTAGAGAGATAATAACTAAACCCTAACCTTCTAACCCTCTAAACTTACTTATGCTAATACTTTCACCATTTCAATTAAAGTAGGATCCACTTCTTGATGGGTTTTACAAGCCTTTTCAAAAGGAGTATGTACAATTTTGTGATTGACTTCTCCAATCATTACTCCTTTAACACCTTCCATCAAGGCTTTTACAGCTTCCATCCCCATGCGGCTGGCACGTACCCTTTCCATACAAGTCGGTCTACCTCCACGTTGAATATGGCCAAGAATCGAAACTTTTATTTCGTATTCTTCAAACTGCTCTCCTACTTTTTGAGCAATAGTCAATGCTCCACCTGCATCATCTCCTTCTGCTACTACCACTATGCAGGAATTTTTTTTATTCAAATGGTTGGTTTTAAGTGTATCTACCAAGCCATCTACATTTGTTTTATTTTCAGGTATCAAAATAGCTTCTGCCCCGGTAGCAATCCCTGCATTAAGTGCAATAAAGCCAGCATCACGCCCCATTACTTCAATAAAAAACAATCTGTCATGAGCATTAGCAGTATCCTTAATATTATCTATTGCATTCATTGCGGTATTAATAGCCGTATCATAACCTATTGTATAATCTGTACCATACAAATCATTATCAATTGTACCAGGACAGCCAACGATAGAAATATCCGGGTATTCATTGATAAATACACTTGCGCCGGTAAAGGTACCATCACCACCAATAGCAACGATGGAATCTATTCCTTCCGCTTTTAAATTTTCGTAAGCTTTCTTACGACCTTCTACTGTTCTGAAATCTTTACTACGTGCAGATCTTAAAATAGTACCTCCCATTTGGATGATCCCACTTACAGAACTTGCCCCCATCTCAATAAAGTCACCATCGATCATTCCCTGAAATCCTCTCCTAATTCCGGTAACCCCAATACCATGGTGTCTGGCAGTCCTAACAACTGCACGAATACATGCGTTCATTCCCGGTGAATCTCCACCTGAAGTGAAAACTGCGATACGTTTCATGTTTAAAGTTTGTTTTCAGCTTAATGATAAATTATTGGTTTAACACTAACAAGTCCACTATATAAGAACTTAGAAAATCTACAATATCCCCAGCAGTGTGGTAGATATAATATTAACTTTCAATGTTCACACCTGTAAGACTTGTTGGTGCTATATTTTACGAGTATCTTCTTTTTACCAGCTTAATAAAATCTTTAGCAATTTCTAATTTTTCTTCCCCAGTCCACTCGTACTGCTCAGCTAAATTGTAAATCAAGCTTTTAGCATCATTTAAAGTTTCGAATCGGTTGAGTAACTTCAAGGAGTCATTCAAAGACGACATATCTCGACCAAATAGTTGATTGGCAAAAAGAAATCTATCGTTCATAGACAATCCTTTTGTCAAATCATTAATCGGCTGTGCACTCAACTTTTCCGATAAATCTCCAGACTTCTGCTCGTCAAAAAGCATGGCAAATTCAGGACGATTGATTCTGGATTTCACTTTCGGTTTTGGTGCTGGTGGCACATAATCATTAGTCACCTTTGGTACTTCGGGGGCTTGTTTGATTTCTAGTTTTGGTGCTTTGTATTCTGTTTTTTGTACTTGAGGTTCAACTACAGGCTTTGGAGCCGGCTTGGGAGGTGGTGGTGTACTTACAGGCTCCTCATCATCCAATTCAATGATTTTTGGTACTTTTTTTACAGCAACTGTAGGCTTTACAGGCTCAGGTTTGGGAGCCACATTTACTTCTAATGCTTCCGTATTAGGACTTACAATTTGATCTGCTACATTTTCATGTAAAACAATTTCGTACAATTGACGAATGTAAGTGAGCATTAAGTCCTTTTCAATAGAAGTAATCTGACCATTACCCATGCTCATGGACTTATTTAAAGAATTGATCTTTTGTATCAGTATCTCTGCTTGCTGCCAGTTCATAATCTTTTAATTCGAGTTTTTACTAATTCAAGTTGCTACGGATAATTTTTCCAAGATATATATACCTTTTCAGGCTTAAAGTACAAAATATCTGTCGTTAGAGTCAATTAATTGGATGAAGTATGTTTCTATTCATTCGGAAAACAAATCTATCAATCACTTACCTTCCATACATCCACTAAATTCAATCTTTGAGGTGGCAATTGTCAATGTTTTTTTGTCCAACACTTTTTTATTTAACAATTTAAAATTATAAAAGATAACGTCAATAGATTACATTATATACACCTAAATGTATATTTTAAACTTTTTATTTAAACCACAACCAACAGATGTTTCTAGAACCTCATTTTAAAGGACAACGCAGTGGTTGGATAGAAGTGATCTGTGGCTCTATGTTTTCAGGAAAGACTGAAGAGTTGATCAGAAGATTAAAGAGAGCCAAAATTGCAGGTCAAAGAGTTGAAATATTTAAACCGAAAGTAGATAAAAGATACGATGATATAAATGTAGTTTCTCACGATTCCAACTACGTTTTAGCTACTCCAATAGATCATTCTAAACAGTTATTAGACATTCCTGAAGGGGTGACTGTCATCGGTATTGATGAAGCTCAATTCTTTGATATGGATTTATCTATCCATTGCCAAACTTTGGCCTTAAAGGGCATCCGAATCATTGTAGCCGGCTTGGATATGGATTTTAGAGGACAACCTTTTGGACCAATGCCCAATTTGTTAGCTGTAGCGGAATACATCACCAAAGTACATGCTATTTGTTCACATTGTGGTAATCTTGCCACTCACTCTTATCGTTTACAACCCGATGAATCAACTGTGATGTTGGGTGAAAAAGATGTGTATGAAGCCCGATGTAGGATTTGTTATAATATGGGAAATATATTAAGTCTTAAATCTAATTAATATTCTATATTTTTAACCCGTACCAAGATTTAATTACTTGTGCTATCATTATTTAGAACTAACCAACTTTTAGCAAATCTCCTACTTATTGTATATGTTGCAATACTGTTTGCACATACATTTGTTGTAGATACATCAATACCTCATTCACAAGAAGGTATAATCTCTTATCTACTCTACCAGTACCTTCCCTTTGGAAGCACATTAGGTATAGTTCTCACAATTTTTATTTTATTCATTCAAGCCTTTATAATCAACTATATTGCCGTAGAGCATAAGATTCAATCTGAAGTCAACCTCTTTCCAGGTCTATTCTATCTTTTAGTCGCTGGTTCTATGCCTCAATTTACCAGCATGTCTCCACTCCACTTTGCCAATTTATTTTATTTGTTGGCTTTACTAAATCTTTACACTGTTTATAACAATCCTAAAAGTGCAAGTCCAATATATAATATAGGAATTTGGTTGGGACTGGCGAGTTTATTTTACTCCTCTTACTTATTGTTAATTCTATTTGCCTTTATGGGTTTACAAATTCTAAGGGCATTCAGTTTGAAGGAAAGATTTATGGTGATTTTTGGAATGCTTACACCATATGTCTTATTGGGCGTCTATCTTTTTTGGAACGACCGATTAGACTTTTTCATAGACTACCAGTTCATCAAAAACTTAGGGTTTACAGATTTTTCAATTATCAGGAATTGGCAATCCATAAATTTTGAACCCCTTATATTCATGGCTTTCTTTGTGATTGCCGGAATTTTCTCCTACAACATTCAGATAGCCAGAAAAACAAGAGAAATTCAGAAGAAAGTTAATATCCTTTACTGGATGTTGTTCTTAAGTATTCCAACACTTTTTTTTCAAAAAGGAATGGCTTATGATCATTTACTCATCTTGTCTATTCCATTAGGTATATTAATTAGTGGCATCTTCAACAAAATTTCGAAAAGTTGGGCAGAATTGATACATCTTTTATTCCTTGCCATTGTTCTATTCTTGCATTTTAGACCAGTAATTTTTTAATTCTATTCTCTTTGAAAAGAGTTGCAAGCAAAAATGTAATATCTTTGCAGTAATTCATAAACTGAAAATCAAAAAAGAGTATTATGAAATTTGGTGTTGTCGTATTTCCTGGTTCGAACTGTGATGATGATATGATTCACGTATTGGGTGAAGTCATGCAGCAGGAAACATTTAAATTGTGGCATAAAGAAAATGATCTTAAAAATATTGAACAAGGTGATTGTATTGTATTGCCTGGTGGTTTTTCATATGGTGACTATCTAAGAGCAGGTGCTATTGCTAGATTTTCTCCCATCATGCAATCTGTCATCGAATTTGCTAATAATGGTGGTTTTGTTTGGGGCATTTGCAATGGTTTTCAAATTCTTTGCGAAGCCGGATTGTTACCCGGTGTCTTACTTAGAAATGAGAACCAGAGATTTATCTGTAAGAATACCTACCTTAAAACAATGACCAACCATTCAGCCTTAACAGCCAATATCATCAATAAAGAAGTGCCTTTACGAATCCCTATTGCACATGCAGAAGGAAGATATCACGCTGATATAGCTACGCTTAAGCATTTAGAGGCCAATGATCAAATTCTATTCAAATATTGTGACGAATCTGGTGCTATTAGTTCTACTGCAAACCCAAATGGTTCTTCACTAAGTATTGCAGGTATTTGTAACCAAGAACGCAATGTATTTGGTATGATGCCTCACCCAGAAAGAGCTTCAGAAGATACCTTGGCTAACGAAGATGGTAGAATTCTATTCGAATCGCTCATCCATACTGCTACCAATTTGGTGGAGGGATGATTCATGATTCATGGGTCATGGGTCATAGGTCATGGGGCCTACGGCGCTTCCTTTTACCTGTTAGAACAGCATACCCTATGAGCTATGACCCATGACCTATGACCTATGAGTAATGTTAAGCATGTTAATCTTTATTTAATCTGAGAGTCATATAAGACAATTGATTTTAATCAGGCTTATATTTGCCTGACTAAAAACATTCATCAAACTCAACTTTCAGATATGAAAAATGTGTTATTCGTATTCCTTTTACTTCCTTTCTTTTTAGGTGCTCAAATGCCTACTCCTGTGGAGTGGAAATCAGAATTGAAGAAGATCAATAAAAATGAATATGAAGTTAGGTTGACGGCTTCCATACAATCAGGTTGGTATGTTTATTCTTCTAAACTTCCTTCTGATGATGGGCCAGTAGCTACATCCTTGTTTTTTGATGAGGCTGATTCATTTGCATTAGTAGGCGAACTAAAAGAAGAAGGCGATAAGATTGAGGGCTATGATGCGATCTTTGATATGGACATTAGCAAGTATAAGAAGGAAGTCACCTTCGTCCAAAAGATCAAAGTATCAGGCAAAAACAGCCAAATAAAAGGAGAAATTGAGTTTATGACTTGTAATGATCAAAGGTGCTTACCTCCAAGGTCCATCCCCTTTAACCTGTCTGTCAAGTGACACTGATCACTATTCGCAAAATCTTTATTCTTCACCTTTACATTAATATAAAGACCTGTTGAGGTGAGTATGAATAACAAACGAAAAGAAATGAAATCACTTATTGGTTTACTTGGAATACTCTTTATAGTTAATACTTCTTTTGCGCAGTTTACGGTACCTGTTACCTGGGAAAAAACGTCCAATAAAATAAATGATCAGGAATATGAATTGATCTTTACAGCTACCATTGAGCCAGGTTGGACAATTTATTCTCAAACAGTAGAGGATGGCCCCATTCCTACTTCTGTATTTTTTGTGGAAGGAGATCACTTTGAATTAATTGGTTCTACAGAAGAAGATGGTGAGTCAAAAGAAGGTTTTGATCCTGTTTTTGAAACCAATGTTAAAAAATTCTTTAATACTGCGGTTTTCAAACAAAGGGTAAAGGTTTTAGATTTTTCAAAACCAATTACAGGAGATGTTGAATACATGTGTTGTGATGATAAGCAGTGTCTACCTCCTACCCAGGATGAGTTTTCTTTTTTATTTGAAGAAACTACGGAAGCTCCGACAACTACCTTATCAACAGATGATCAACCTACTTTGTCAATAGATAATGACAGCAAGCCAAAATCCAACAAAAGAGACAAACTAGTTTGGAACGCAGATGTAGAAAAGTTGTCAGGCAATAAATATCAGGTCAACTTACATGCAGATATCCAAGAAGGCTGGCATATTTACTCTCAATACTTGGAAAGTGATCAAGGGCCTACAGCGACTAGCGTTTTCTTTGAAGAAAATGAAGGCGTGAAACCAATAGGAAAAGTTGAAGAAAAGAGTCCTGAAAGAATAGAAGGTTTCGACGACATCTTTGAAATGAATGTTGTCAAGTTAAAAAAGAAAGTTACTTTCTCACAAGAATTTGAATTAACAGACCCTAATGCTGTTATAGAAGGCGATGTCTCTTTTCAGGCTTGTGATACAGTGCGTTGTTTGCCAAAAATCACTATTCCATTCAGAGTAGATTTCCCAGCAAAAAAAGTTTGGATAGATGCTGAATATGATGCTTTTAAAGAAAGTCAAACAGCTGCCTTACCGGTAGATGAGTCTTATTTGGCAGGCTTGTTTCAGGCTTATGCTAAACCTGATTTAAGCAACCCTGCAGCCAATTGTAATGAAGAAATTGTAGAAGACAAAAGTTCACTTTGGAATATCTTTATATTAGGCTTTTTGGGTGGATTGGTTGCTTTGCTAACTCCATGTGTCTTCCCAATTATCCCTTTGACAGTAAGTTTCTTTACCAAAGCACAGGGTGCCTCTAATAAGAAAGGCATAGTGAATGCCTCTTTATATGGCTTCTTCATTTTCTTTATTTACTTCTTATTAAGTATTCCGTTTCACTTATTAGATAGCATTGATCCCAATATTCTAAATACAATTTCTACCAATCCTATTTTGAATATTGTCTTTTTTGCCATATTCATCTTTTTTGCCTTTTCATTTTTTGGCTATTACGAATTGACTTTGCCGAGTAGTTGGTCTACCAGAGCAAGTTCTGCCGAAGGTGTGGGTGGAATCATTGGCATCTTCTTTATGGCATTGACCCTGGCATTGGTTTCGTTTTCTTGTACAGGGCCTATATTAGGATCATTACTGGCAGGGGCGCTTACAGCTACTGGTGGTGCTATGCAACTGACAGTGGGAATGTCCGCTTTTGGATTGGCATTGGCGTTACCTTTTGCACTGTTTGCCGCATTTCCAAGTTGGATGAATTCACTGCCTAAATCTGGCGGCTGGTTGAATACCGTTAAGGTGGTACTTGGTTTTGTTGAATTGGCACTTGCCTTGAAATTCTTGTCCAATGCAGATATGGTAAAACATTGGGGATTATTGAAATACGAAGTATTCAATGGCCTATGGATCGTCATTGCTCTTGCTACTGCAGCCTATTTATTTGGGTTGATCAAATTCCCTCATGATAGTCCAATGAAGAAACTTCCTGTATCGCGTGCTATCCTGGCAGTTGGTTTTTTGGGTTTTGCCATCTATATGACAACAGGTTTTATGTACGATAAAAAAGCAGATTCTTATAAATCTTTGAAGTTGTTGAGTGGGTTAGCTCCTCCGGTTTGTTACAGCTGGTTTAGACCATGTGATTGTCCTCAAAATCTCAATTGCTACAAAGATTTCTTTGAAGGGCAAGAAGTGGCAGCCAACCAAAATAAACCGATACTTATTGATTTTACCGGTTATGCTTGTGTCAACTGTAGAAAAATGGAAGAGCATGTTTGGCCTGAAAAACAAGTATATGACAAGCTTAGCGATGACTATGTATTGGTTTCTCTTTATGTAGATGATCGCAAACCTTTACCAAAAGAAGAGCAGATAACAGTAACTGATTGGAGAGGAAAACAAAAGGATTTAGAAACCTATGGGGATAAGTGGACACACTTTCAGTTCAAATACTTTGAAAATGTTTCTCAACCTTATTACATCCTGCTTTCTCCTGACGGAAAACGCATTCTCAATAATCCGGTAGGTTATACTCCGGATATTACGGAATATGCCAGCTTCTTAGAATGTGGCATACAGGCCAATGAAAGACTAACATCTTCTAAGCTATTAGGAGAAAAATAAAAAAAAGGAGCGCCGTTGGCGCTCCTTTTTTTTATTCCATTTCTATTAATACTGCATTTTTCTCAACTGCATCTCCTTTTTCAACTAAGACCTTCTTCACAACACCAACACCTGGTGATTTAATTACATTCTCCATTTTCATAGCTTCTAAAATAAGCAGCGGAGTTCCTTTTTCAACTTCCTGCCCCGCTTCAACAGAGATTTCCAATACTAATCCTGGCATAGGAGCTTTTACATCTTTAATGTGATCATCAGAACTTATGGCAAGGCCAAGACGAGTAATCATTTGATCTACCGTATCTCTAAAAGACAATTGATATAGGCGGCCATTTACTTTAAGTGTACACTTCTTATTGGCAAAATCCGTTTTAACAACTTTAGCATGATAAGATTTTCCATCTTTCAGAATATGGAAAGCATTGTTCTCCTTAAGAGAAACGATATCCAAATCATTGACATCTAATTGTGTAAACTCTAGCTCATCATTTACGATTACTTTAAAATCTTGACTTTTCATACAAAAGTGATTTAAATACAGATGTGAATTCTGCCACATCTATGATCTTGTTTAAAGTGGTTTATTGTTTGAGCAGTAATATAGATCATATTGATTACTCGAACAATGACAAATGCTATAATAATCAAGCCACTTTGCTAAGCTTCATCATAAAAGAAGTCTCAAAAATGGTGTAAACCAGGTAAACTATGATGAAAGGAATAACAAAAAACTTAGTTTCGGGCTCTGTCAATAAATAATAAGCCAATATAGCAGCGAAAGTCACGAATAACTTTAATACTGTAAATCCTAAAATGGTATTTACCAATTTGTTTTTATTAGACGAATGAGCCGCTTTGTTTCCAACAATAAACATCACCATACTTAAAAGAAAAAAGAAGGCCAATCCTCCCCAGGAAAATATAGCATCAGGCCTAAAAGTATCTCTGTTGTTTAAAAAAAAGAGAATCAATCCAGTAGCTATTGTTACAGCAAATAATTGGATAAAAAATTGCTTTGATTGCATATCAATGATTAAGATTTTCCTAAAACAGGGCAAAGATAAGCAACAATCTAAATTGGAAGGTTAAATTGTGTTTTTGTGGCATACAAAAGCAGAGCTTTTGTATTCCACAAAAACAAAAATTAAACATCGCCCCAACCAAACCTCCGGGCCAACAATAATT